>CAJBPC010000290.1 GCA_903957405.1 uncultured bacterium
AGTTACTTTGCAGGCTACCCCGGCGAGATCGCCAATGATAGTTTTCGTTTGCGGCTCAGCGCATTGTCGCGATACAAGTTCTATCCAAAAGAACATGAGGAAGCACAGCTTGTCGATCTGTTCGAAACGTCTGACGAGGCAGGTGGGGTGAACAAAAGCAGATTCATAGGCTCCGTAGACATCCGAAAGCTCAATATCAGGCAGCGGCACGACATTAGTATGGAGCAGCTCGAAGACTTCAACAGCCGTCAGGAACTCGGTTTCCTGAAGATGGAGCTGGTTTCTCCTGCCATGGGCTTCGGCTTTGACGTCTACAGCGATGTCTATAATGCCGCTGTATCCCGATCGACCGATATCAAGGTCACCCGAAAGGCCGGCAATATCACATTTGAAGCACCCAGGGATCCGTTCACCCCGATGGCGGAGAACCTCTACGTCAACTATTCGGCATCCACCAGCCTTATTTTTTCCACATCCCGGTCGTTTCAAAATGACGCCGAATCGCATGACAGCTTCATTCATCTGCATCCCTTCGGCAAGCAGCTGATGTTCTCTGAAGCGAAGATCAGGGGCCGCAAGCTCATCCCTTTCTTCAGCATGGAAGGTTCTTTGTTCATAGGTCTGCAGCATGTGAAGCCCGGAGATAATATAAATCTGCTGTTCGATCTGGAGCGTAACGACAAATGGACTTTCGGCAAGGGGCCGGAGATCCGCTGGTCCTATCTCTGCAACGATGTCTGGAAGCCCTTTCGCCCGGAGAAGATACTGTTCGATGAAACGAGCGACCTCATCAACCCCGGGATCTTGTCGATAGAACTGCCGGTGGATATCAACAGCGACAATACCACGATGGAGTCTGGGTTGTTCTGGATCTCCGCAGGGGCCAGCCAGAAGGCGGAGCTTGTGAGCCGCATCCGACGCATCCATCCGAACGCGGCTTCCGCCATCTACCGGATCGATCCGCAGGAACTGGATCACCCGATATCCCTTCCCGCACGAAGTGCACAAAGCCTGGAAAAGGATCTGCCCGGTGTACTATCGCTGCATCAGCCACTGCCGACAATAGACGGCAGGCCACCTGAAACCCAGATGGAGTTCAACCTCAGGGTCAGCGAGATCCTCCGCCATAAGAACCGGGCGATCACCCGCTGGGATATGGAAAAGATGCTCCTGCGCAAATTTGATTGGCTGTCCATGGTAAGGACCTACGGACATATGGGCAATGAGTCGATCCTTCGTGTCGGTCAGATCGTGGTCGTCGCTTTACCGAAGATCGCTTCCTCATCAGTCTTCTACCAGCCGCTGCTGAATCCGGGGCAGATCCTCAAAATGGAACAATCCCTGGCACTGGTCACTTCGCCCTTTGCCGAGATCACCATACGCAATCCTACCTATGAATACATTTGGTTCAAGGGAAAGATCCGACTGAACAGTACAGAAGTGGGCGCAACGCTTCGGTCGCTTTACGAGGATATGCTGCACTACATCTGCCCTTGGTTCTATGGCACTACGGATACCGCCCTGAGCAGCCAGCCCTTCAAACGGTCAGATATCCTCAATTTCATCCAGAACAGGCCCTATGTGGCTTTTGTCACGGGCTTTTCGATCATCCACATGAAAGTCGATGATGATGGGAAATACCTCCTCCGGGATTCCGCCGGGAATGAAGAGACCGATGAGATCATCTTGGGCAATCCATGGTCGATCCTGGTGCCATTCAGTGGCAATAATCTCGAGATCATCCACGATAACACATACCACCCACCCGAATCAACCAGTCTGGAAGACCTGATGATCGGTTCGAACTTGATCGTGGGGGATGAATTCAAACCGGGATCGACACCCGAGCGTGCGCAGGACCTGGTACCGAAGGGGAATGAAGAACAGCAGGATGATTATTGGTTCACCTTGAAAATATGAATACATGGCTCTCCTGAACAGACAAACACTCAAGAACTACTTCAAGAAAGGCAGTGCTCCCACGGAAGAGCATTTCTCCGACCTGATAGAGTCTTCCATCAACATCGTCGATGATGGCATCGACAGGGGTGGGGACCAGGGTTTTAGGATCTCCCCGGTGGGTTATTCCAATCGCTTGATATCTTTTTTCCAGAATATGCAGAACCAGGAACCGGAGTGGTTCCTGAGCCTGAACGACAATCAGATACCCGGTCTGTCATTTCAGGAGCACGGCCACGGGACAAGACTGGTGATGAAAGAGGGCGGGCTAGTGGGCATCGGAATGCCCAATCCGAAGCATTTGCTCGATGTGAATGGCGCCGTGGGCATGAAACAAAGGATCGGAAACCTCATCGCCGGCGAAGTGCCCGGGGATGGCAAGTGGCATGATGTCATAAGCCGCCTCGATGCGCCCTGTGCCTATGAGATCATGGCCAGGGTCGATGGCAAGAAAGGCGGCGGAAAATATGCTTTGGCGCATGCCATTGCACTCAATACCTTTGGAGGCAGATTGTCTTTCGGAAAGATCCGGAAAACATCCGCCTGCTACGGCAGCTTTTTCAACCGGATCCGATTCCGCTGGAAAGGTGAACTCTATGATTATTCCTTACAGGTGAGCACCGCCTCCCACTATGGTATAGATGACAAAACCGGGGAACCATTTCCCATCAGATTCAATGTGACCGGTCTGATGGAATGATTTCCGCTTAAACCACTGATTTGCCAGATTCAATATCCACAAAGGAATACGACCATGTCGGCCTTCGGTTCAATGACCTCTATGAGGAAGGAATCCGGCTGATACAGAAATATTCCGGTGACATATGGACAGATTACAACTATCATGACCCGGGTGTCACCATCCTGGAACACTTGATATACGCCCTGATGGACCTCACCTACAGGACAAACATGCCTGTTGAGGATCTATTCTTCATCGGTGTGGATGATTTTGACAGCGTAAGAAACAATCTCCTATTCCCGCCCGAAGATATCTTTCATTGTGATCCGCATACCACGGCCGATTATCGCAAGATGATCATCGATAGGGTCCGGCTGGTGAAGAACGCCTGGGTCAACCCGGTCAGGGATGATTCTTACGGGTACAAAGGGCTTTATGAAGTCCTCATCCAGAGCGGTGAGGAACTCGACGATGAGGAGAAGGCAACCCTATCCATGGAAGTGTCTGCGCTTTTTCACAAGCACCGCAACCTGGGTAGTGACCTCGGCAGGCTCACCCTGCTGGAGGCTGTGCCATTGGCCATCACCGGGAAGATAAACATCGATATCGATGCCATTGGAGAGTACGTCATGGCAAGGATCTTTGCCGAACTCGACGAATACATCAACCCGGAAGTGATGTTCCAAAATCCGTATGACCTCATCCAATCGGGCATGCCGATAGATCAGGTTTTTTCCGGACCAAGGCCTGTCCACGGACATATCCTCGACCAGCACCTCAAACCCAAATCAGATACTGTTTTCGTTTCCAGGATACGCGATATCATCATGCGGGTGCCCGGCGTCAAAAGCATCGTGGAGCTGCAGGTTCTACGGAAAGGACTCGTCGTAAAGGATGACCAGATCAATTTCGCAGCAGGATCCTATCCGGTGATCGAGTATGTGGGGATCTCCGCTTCCGATAGCCAGAAGCTGAGCCTGATGCGCAACAACCTTGAGATCGTTGTCGACCCGGTGACCACCCAGCAGTTGCTAGACTTCGAAATGGCATCCCGGCGAAACAATTATCTCGGCAGGATACAATACCGGAACCGGCTTCCAAAGGGCCGCTTCAAGCCGGAGGAGATTGAACGGCATTTTTCGATCCACAATGATTTTCCGGCCATATATGGTCTTGGTATCCGAAACCAGATCGCAAAGAGCGATACCGATGAACGAAGAGGCCAGGCCAAACAGCTCAGGGCCTATCTCGCCTTCTTCGAGCAGATCATCGCCAACCATTTATCGCAGCTCACGAATATGCGCAAGCTCCTGTCCATCGATCAGGCAGAGGGCGCCACTTACTTCACACAGCTGCCAACGGATATCCCTTTTTTCCAGGATCTCCTCAACGAAGATCCGGCTGCATACGGGGAGTTCCTGCGGGAGATCTCCAATGAAAAAGGAAACTACTACCTGCGCCTGAATCGGATCCTGGACCACTTGATGGCCAGGTTCAGTGAACATATCGACAAAGAGACCCTGCGTAAGCATACGCAGCAAAACCCGGTTACGGGCACCGACATGGTAGATGAGGAGATTGTACGCACCAAGATCCGTTTTCTCAGCAACATCGTGCAA
>CAJBPC010000291.1 GCA_903957405.1 uncultured bacterium
TTCCTTAACGATCTTTCGAGCGTACCTGAAAATATGTTTTACAGGTACGCTTGATAGGTTTCATGCCCCATTTCAGGATATTGATGGCAGATTTGGTATGCGACACTCAATTTCGCACAGGCCTACCGCTTTTCAGTACACTCTGAATCCTTTCCAAGGTTTTCTTTTCACCGCAAAGTGACAGGAATGCTTCCCGTTCGAGGTCCAGGAGGTATTGTTCGGAGACAAATGTCGGTTCGCTTAGGTCGCCGCCGCACATGACATATGCGAGTTTCTTGGCGACCACGCTGTCGTGTCCGGTAGCGTATCCGGCCTGCACCATGCCGTTGATGCCTGCGTATAGCGCACCGAGTGCGGAGCGGCCCAGCACTTTGATGTCTTTGCGTTGTATGGGCATCACATAGCCGCTGTCGAAAAGTTCGAGTACTGATTTTTTCGCCTCGCCGATCCGGCGTCCTTGATTATAGACCACGGTGTCCTGTCCTTTGCGCAAGATGCCGAGTCCATAGGCCTCGTGTGCAGATGTGGCGACTTTAGCTGTCGCGATGGATAAGAACCGGTTTTTAAGGGTGATGGTTTCCGGTTCATCCTCATGCATTTCGTCCGCTGCCCGGATCACGAATTCTTTTGTGCCTCCGCCGCCCGGAATGACGCCGATGCCTACTTCCACGAGCCCGATATATGTTTCAGCCGCTGCGCATACCTTGTCGGCGTGGAGGCTGAGTTCGCAGGCACCCCCCAGGGATAGTGCATGTGGCGCAACGACGACCGGGATCGAAGAGAAGCGCGCGCGCGTCATGGACTGCTGGAACAAGCGTATGGCCATATCCAGTTCGTCATATTCCTGTTCGATCGCCAGCATGAAGATCATGCCCACGTTTGCTCCTGCTGAGAAGTTAGGTCCTTCATTGGCGATGACGACTCCTTTATATTTCTCTTCAGCGAGGGAGATGGTCTTTTGGATTCCTTCAAGCACTTCCCCTCCGATACTGCCCATCTTTGTATACCATTCAAGGCCGAGGACATCATCACCGAGATGATAAGCACGTGCAGCGCTGTTCTTCCAAACGGTTTGTCCTTCGAAGTTGCGCATGACGATGAACGCTCGTTCCTGTCCGGGTGCAATGGTCGACACGTAAGAGGCGGATGCGGGGGAGTAACACATGCGTTTACCGGCTTCCACTTTGTAGAAGTTCGTATGACCCGCTGCAACCATCTCCTTCACCCAGTCGGCCACTGGGTAGCCGGCTTTTTCCATCTGCTCGATGGTCTTGGGAATGCCCAGGACATCCCAGCTCTCGAAGGCTCCGATCTCCCAGCCGAAGCCGGCCATCATGGCGTCGTCCACACGGTAGGGTTCATCGGATATTTCCGGTACACGATGGGAGATATAGGAGAATAAACCGTAATGGAAATGCCTGTAGAAATCTCCTGCTTTGTCCGTACCGCTGCAAAGCGCCTTAAGCCTGGTTTTCAAGTCATCGATCGGTTTAGCCGCTTCGAGGGTAGCGAACTTGGGTTTTTTTCTTGGCCCGTATTCCATGGTGGCCAGGTCAAGGGTCAGGATCTCCTTACTGCCGTCGGCACCTTTGATTTTTTTAAAAAAGCCATGGCCTGTCTTGTCGCCGAGCCAATTGTTCTCCACCATCTTGTTCAGCCAGGCCGGTATCACGAATTGTTCTCTCGCCTCATCTGTCGTACAATTCTCATATACGCCATTGGCCACTTTGACCATCGTGTCTATGCCTACCACATCTGCTGTGCGGAAGGTCGCTGATTTCGGACGTCCGATGATGGGGCCGGTGAGTGCATCCACTTCGTCGATGGTGAGTTTCATTTTATCGACGAGTCCGAAGATCGCCATGATTCCGAATACACCGATGCGATTGGCGATGAAGGCCGGCGTATCCTTGCAGAGCACCGTGGTCTTGCCGAGGTATAGGTCGCCATACTGCATGAGGAACTCGACCACGGCAGGGTCGGTATGTGGCGTGGGGATGATCTCGAGGAGGCGCAGGTAGCGTGGCGGATTGAAAAAATGCGTCCCGCAAAAATGCGTTTTGAAATCATCGCTCCGTCCCTCCGCCATCAGGTGGATCGGGATGCCGGAGGTGTTGGATGTGATGAGTGTACCCTGACGGCGGTACTGTTCCACTTTCTCAAAGATGATCTTTTTGATGTCCAGCCTTTCCACTACGACCTCTATGATCCAGTCCGCATCTTTGATGCCGATCATGTCATCCTCGAAATTCCCGGTGGTGATGCGTTTAGCGGCATCTTTGGTGTACAGTGGAGACGGATTGCTTTTGACCGCAAACTGCAAGGCATCGTTCACGAGCTTGTTGCGGACCGATTTATCCTTCGACTCCGTAGCCTCCTTTGGCACCATATCGAGGAGCAGTACCGGGAGGCCGATCCCTGCAAAATGACATGCTATGCGGGATCCCATGACACCGCTTCCCAGAACTGCAACTTTACGGATCGTACGTTTCATGATGTGAATCTGGATTTCTTTTGTTTATGATGACAATGGCTGCGATGGCTGAAATGACCAGACCAAAACCGAAGTACATTGTTTAAATTAGTTAGGGTCTACTGAAAAAGTCTCAAACGGCTTCCCGGGATAAGAATCACCGAGAGTCGATTATACCTGATTTCACGAATAATATTCAGGAAAATATTTTCCAAACGTCGCATTTCGGAAA
>CAJBPC010000292.1 GCA_903957405.1 uncultured bacterium
AAAAGTATGGCTATTTACCAAGCTGCATCCATATTCTTTCCGGGGCGATGAGGTCTCTTCCGGAGATCCTGTATTCCCTACAGGTGCCCAGCGCGGCAATCCGGGTACGGATGATTGGTACCATGTCGTCTCGATCCGGTTTCGGAATCCGATATTCGACAGGGCGCTGGAGATGGATTTCCCCCGATACCTTTTTCGAAAGAGGGGCTGGCCCTATCATAATTGATCATGATTGTATTGCTACCTTTTCCGTGGCATGATATCGAAGGTTTGTCCTTTACCCAAAGCCATAAAAGATCTGTGTTGGTTGTATTAGCCCCTTGAATGGCTGGATTGAAGATCGATCCCTGGCAAGATCCATCCAGTGAAAGCAGCTATCGGTGGTCACCGCAGCCATATGTCCTTCATGTGGTCATTACAGTATCAGGTGAGCAGTTTGCCGAAAAAATCAGAGCAGATTTGAGAGGAGCGGGAAGCGTAGATCATAGTATGTTAAGACAGATTTTTAGTACAAAAAGTAATATTTGTGGATCATATTGATTTCAGTTTGAACTTAAAATGAGTGATCCTTGAGTTTCATTTACGCTGCTTGGAGTGCTTTATACGCCCGCAGCATGATTTCCCAATAATCATCTTGCATTTCTTCGCTTAAAAAAGATGCCTTGATCAAGTTTTTTGCCATAGACTGTTTTTTTACAGATCGATCAAGAACGCCATTGATCTGTTTTTTATTCAATCCCAGATGGGCTCCAAATCGTTCAAAATGGTGGCGGGTAAATTTACTTTTCTTGCCCTCCAGGCTTAGTGCCAATTCTTCTTTGTCTTTTGGATTCGCCAAATGCACATTAAGCAGATCATAGGCAGGAGACAGTGACCATTTGCCATCTTTTTCAATCATTGAAAAGTTTTTCAAGTGCATATCGTTGTTGCCAGTCAAAAAGCAAAACACAGTCAATTCGAAATATTTGAACAGATCCATTAGGGTATCTGTGGAATACTGTTTCAACGCCTTACCAACACGTTCCATGGTGCTTTTGTATTTGTCTACTGCGTCAGTAATTTGAAACATATCGAGCATATGGATTTTTTGGCCATCCAGGGTTCTGTCAATTCTTTTAGTGATGTACGCCAATTCGCCTGATTGAAGCCTGATCAAACTTGAAGGAACCGTTTTAACACCAAATGCCTCCGCGATCTTCATCGTTAGATGTTCATTTTCCGGCATCGCATGATAGGTACTTGAAGGTGGTTTGAAAATATAATTTCCACCTAAGGCTCCCACAACGGTAAGTCTCGTGACATTTTTTTGGTTTAACACCTCATCGATCAACGAAAGAGAAAGTTTGGGTTGTACTCCTGGCACAGCAATACGATGGGTGACCACTTCTTTAGCCAACTCGTTCATTTCGCATAAAGCGTATTTTAAGGATGGCGGTGTCTTGCTTCCAAAAAATGCCAGACTACATGTAGGGTGGTAGTCAAATTGCTCCAAATCTGCCATTTCACCATAGCAGTATAAACATCTCTTATTCATTTTACTGGTTTAAAGGTTTTACGCTCACTGCTCCGATACAGTTTTGGCAACAGGCCAGCAATAAGCCCATTCTATCATTTGGGTTGATTTTGTATTGCGTTTTAGCCACGTCCAATAGCCAGCCCTCAGGAATGAGCCCTTCAAAAAACGAAAATAAATGCTTGTCGTGATAGGGATATTTAACAACGGGCATGGTGAAGGTTAAAAACTGATCGGAATGTTCCGTAACGTATTGTTCGTCATATTGAAAAATAAAATGCCCTTCATCGGTTTCAGTCAAAACACCTGCTCTTATCTCTTGGTAAAATATTTCAGCAGTTCTCATCGTCTTTGTGTTGTTTTTTTTCAATGTCTTTGTTGGCTACAGGAGCAAGGGAATGACCGAACATGGAAAGCACATGGTTTACTTTTTCAACATTCAAATTTTCCTTGCCTTGTTCAATTTTCCTTATGACCGTGAGCGCCACTCCGGCTCTTTCTGCAAACTCTAATTGCGTGAGTCCAGCGAGTTTTCGTTTTTCTTTGAGAAAGGTCTTTAGCGATTTCATTATATGCTTTTGCAGTTATTGTATGCAAATATAGCAAAATGCATGTAAATGCATATAAAAATGATAATAAAGTTTTATTATATGTAAAAGCATACAATAAATTGCTTTCGTAGTCGTAAATATTCGATGGCTTTTTTATCATCGGTCTT
>CAJBPC010000293.1 GCA_903957405.1 uncultured bacterium
AATCTTTGAATCTTTACTGATAAACGATAAAAGGCAATGAATCTAGTGTAAACGCTGCATAAGTCTTTAAGCCTGAACATACCCCTGAAAGTCATGTAACAGACTAACACCATGTAAATCTATCCATTACACATGCACATGTCAATGCATTAATTTGTTGCAAAGGTTTGCGAAAATGTTTTCTGTGGATAAATTGCTTAACTTATAATTCAATATGAGGTCGCAAACCACACTTAAGCAAATCTCTGAGATGCTTCAGATAAGCATCTCGACGGTCTCCAGGGCCCTCAAAGATCACCCTGATATTGCAGTACAGACCAAGATCAAGGTCAAGGAACTGGCAGAGCTGATGGAATATGAACCCAATTCCTTCGCAGTGCAGTTGCGAACAAATGCCAGTAAACTCATCGGAGTGATTGTCCCGGAGATCTCGGGTCATTTTTATCATTCCTATATCGCCGGCCTGGAAGAAGAAGCGAGGTCTTGGGGTTATTCCCTCATGATACTGCAGTCAAACAATCATCCTGAATCGGAATTGGAAAACCTTAGGCTTTGCCGGTTCAACAGGGCCGCCGGTGTGCTTATCGCCATATCATCACAGACATCAGACCTCACCGCCTTTTATCGAACGATAGATTCCGGCACACCGGTCGTATTTTTTGATAAAGTACCCGATGTCAAGGGGGTTCCCAAGGTCTGCATTGCAGATGCCGAGGCCGCCTATCTTGCCGCAGATCTGATCATCAAAAAGCATAAAAAAAACGTTCTCGCCATTTTTGGTGAAAAATCCCTATCCATCACACGGAAAAGGCTCAAAGCTTTTCTAGGCACTTTTCAGAGAAATGGTCCCGAAATAAAACTGCAGATTGCACATGCCGTGAATTCTGATGAAGCAGGGAAAAACGCATGGTCAGCCTTAACGGGGCCCGACAAACCGGATACCATCTTCAGCATGAGCGATGAGATCCTTGTGGGCGTCATCAAAGCGGCCAATAAGCTGAAACTGAGCATTCCGACTGACATCTCCATGATATCCATCAGCAATGGGATGATCCCATCACTTTTTGAGCCAGAGATCACGTATATCGAGACCAGCGGCAGTTTGCTGGGCAAAAAATCATTTGATGTCCTGCACCGCTGTCTTTTGGGAAAACCACCGCAGGGGGAAGTAATGATCGGGGCAAGGATCATTGAAGGTGGATCCATTTGACCCATAGCTATAAAAAAAGAAAAATACGCTTCCAATCCGGATTATTGACGCAGATCGAACATTTTCTGACGATGTTCATCCTTCCCGGATGGCATTTTAAAAATCGATACCCACGAAAGTTTTCCTGCGGATCTTTGCGTAGCGCTCATGATTGAAAGAATAGAGCTTCCCGGGGCGGTGTGGCACGTCCTTCTCAAACTCGTCAAGGTCGGTCAATAGGCTAGTTGTGAAGAGTTTCTTCCTGAAATTCCTCCTGTCAAGTCGGATATTCAGAATGGCCTCGTAAATGTTCTGCAGTTCCCGCAAAGAGAATTTATTTTCCATCAAGTTGAAGATGATGGGTTCCTCCTGCACCTTTTTTTGCAATGTCTTGTAGCAGGTGTCAAGAATCTTCTTGTGATCGAAGGCCATGTCGGTGACTTCAAGCACAGGATGCCAATGCAGTTCATTGTCGAGTTGCTTGAGCTGGTGGTCCCGTACGTTCAACAGGGAGAAATAGACGGTGGTAACAACCCGGCCTGAAGGATGCCGCTTCACGTCCCCAAAAGTATGTACCTGCTCGAGAAAGACATTCTCCAAGCCGGTCCTCTCCCTAAGCACGCGGTAGGAAGCTGCGTCAAGATCTTCTTCCGGAAGCAACAAATCGCCAAGCAATGACCATTTCCCTTTGAACTCCGGCAGATCACACTTGATCAGCAAAACTTTCAGCACGTCATCATCGTAACCGAAAATCACACAGTCAACAGAAATGGCAAACTGAAATTCGGGTCGGATTTCAAGCGGAGTGGTGTTGATGTTTGGAATTCTCCTGGAAGGAGTCATAGTGACAAAACGATTTAGTAGGGTTAAGATATCCCAAGTTCGTAAAATTCTCAAATTTCGGATTTATATCCCTTATGTCAAGGAACGGATATTCGTTTCAGGATCATGCAAAGTATCTTTATTCCCAAATCAGTCGATATGTATAGCGCCGATCAAACCAGGATGTTTCAGGAGATGACCCGAAAGTGGCTTGATGGCCCTGTGACCGATGATCATATCATTCGGGATATTCAACGATTGCGAGACATCCTTCGCTTCCATGAGCACCGGTACTACCTGCTGAACGATCCACTCATATCAGACGGGGAATACGACCGCTTGTACAAATTATTAGAGAAGGCAGAGGCGGCGAATCCCTCACTGGTCACACCGGATTCACCCACGCAGCGTGTCGCAAAGGGGCTTAGTTCGACATTTAAAACCATACAGCACCTGGTACCGATGCTTTCTTTGGAGAACTCCTACGATGCCATTGACCTGCAGGACTGGGATCGAAAGGCTAGGGAATTAAGTGGCCTGTCAGAATTGGAATATTGTGTTGAGCCGAAGTTCGATGGAGCGAGTATTTCACTTGTTTACGAAAACGACCTGCTGACCCGCGGGGCCACAAGGGGCGATGGCGTGGAGGGGGAAGAAATCACCACCAGCCTGAAACAGATCCACTCCCTTCCTTTATCGGCAGAATTTTCGATACTCGGAATTCGTCAGATCGAGATTCGGGGTGAGGTGCTGATGAACAAGGAAAACTTCAAGCGATACAATGAGCAGCTAGCCGAGCAGAACCTTCCCCCACTTGCCAATCCAAGGAATGCCGCTTCTGGAACCCTCCGAATCAAAGACACAAAAGAGATCGGTAAGAGAAACCTGGAAGCATATTTATACCATGTGAGCTTCATCATCATGGACGATGGCAAAAAAATACCCTGGCCGCTGCAAAC
>CAJBPC010000294.1 GCA_903957405.1 uncultured bacterium
CGGATCGCCTGGATCAATACCGGATCCGGACTGCGATACAAGGTGCTGATCGACCGCGCCATGGACATCGGCGATGCCGCTTTCAACCAGTACAATCTCGCATGGCTGAGTCATGCGGGTTTTACGCCGCCACAACCATTATCAGACAAGGGGCTTGACTGGTTGCGTACATTCGGCGGGGGGCTGGTGAACACCTGCGGACTCACCCATGTCGGCGGACCTGAAAAGGATGCCCATGGCGAAAGAGGCATACACGGCAGGATCAGCAACACCCTCGCAGAGATCGTATCCATCTTACAGCCCGATCCAGCTGCCGGGCAATTTGAGATGAGCATCACAGGCATCATGCGCGAGTCGAATATCTTCGGACCAAGCCTGGAATTGCGCAGGACTATCTCCTCCAAACTGGGCGAAGCCACCATTCATATTCACGACGAAGTGAGCAACAGGGGCAACACACCCGCCCCGCACATGATCCTCTATCATTGCAACCTCGGCTGGCCCCTGGCGGATGCCGGCAGCCGGCTGTCATGGAATGGGAAGATGACCACGAGGGATGGACAGGATCTCCCCAATGCGGAGGCCTACATGTCGTGCCGCGATACCCATCCAGCACACAGCGGAAATGGCGAAGAAGTGGCCTTCATCGACATCGAAGCGGATGCGGACGGCATCTGCAAGGCGGGCCTGCACAATCCGACCCTGGATCTCGGCATCACCCTGACATTTCTCAAATCAGAATTGCCCTGGCTTACCAATTGGCAACACTGGGGCCGGGGAGAATACGTCACCGGTCTCGAACCGGGATCACATCCTCCGATCGGACAAGCAGGCGCAAGGGAAAACAACACCCTGATCTTCCTGGAACCCGGAGCAAAAAGAACCTATAACCTTACAATCGACATAACACGTTAATACCATCCACATGAGCACACAATCACTGGCACAAAAGGCACTGGAACAAGGGAAAGGGATCCTTCGGCTGGCCCCCACATGGGTACCCAGATCGTTCTGCGTTCCGGGCAGAAGAATAAAACTGCATCCAGACGATTACTACGTCCTGGGAGGTGCACGCGGCGGGATCGATGAGCGCTGGCTATCCTCGACCACCCCGGCGAAAAACGGTCCACTCACGGGTGAGCACGAAGGATTGAGTCCCGTTGTGTTTCAGGAAGGCGGTACCACCCATCAGTTCCTGCTGAAGGATGCGGTAGATGAGCTCAAGGGCGCGCTGATCGGCGACAGGTTGTGGCATGAATACCAGAGCTGGCCGATGTATTCCAAGTTTTTCGATAACATGGGCCCGCTGCCCCATCATGTGCACCACAACGATGAGAAGGCCGCGCTGATCGGACAGAAAGGCAAGCCGGAAGCTTATTATTTTCCCCCGCAGCTGAACAACCACGGCGGAGATTTTCCCTACACCTTCATGGGCATCGCACCAGGAACTCCCAAAGAGGTGATCAAGGAATGCCTCATGAATTTCACCAAAGGAGACAACAAGCTCACCAACTATTCGCAGGCCTATAAACTGGAGCCGGGCACCGGATGGGATGTACCTCCGGGCCTCCTGCACGCCCCGGGCAGCATGTGTACGTATGAGCCGCAAAAGGCATCCGATGTATTTGCCATGTACCAGTCGCTGGTGAACGAGGCCATCATCCCCGAAGAACTCCTGTGGAACGGCACCCCTAAAGAAAGCATCGGTGACTATGACGCCCTGATGGCCGTGCTCGACTGGGATCTGAATGTGGACCCGAACATGATGGCCAATCGTTTCATGGCGCCCCGCCCCGTAAGAAGCGTAGATGAAATGAAAGCCGACGGCTATGTGGAGAACTGGATCTGCTACAAATCCGACGCCTTCAGTGCAAAGGAATTGACGGTGTTCCCCGGTCAAACCGTGACCATCAAAGACGGCGCTGC
>CAJBPC010000295.1 GCA_903957405.1 uncultured bacterium
GGGTTAGTGCCCGTAATCGGTATTCCGCTGCCATTCATGAGTTATGGTGGAACAGCTCTAGTGACTTTCACGATCTTGCTTTTCATTTTGATACGACTTGATGCTGACCGGCAAATGATATTGCGGTAAGCCGGGTCATATCCGTTTGGCTGATGATTCCTGTATTCGTATTTGGATCATTTTAATGCATTTGGCGTATAGACTACTCTTCTAAAGATTCATTTTATTCTTATCGGTCGCTGATTGCATGACCCTTATTTTTGAACAGATCAAATTAATTTGTTTTATAATATGAATATTTATCCCCTGTCTGAAGGTTCATTCACCATCGATCAAACGAAGAAATTTGTTCCATTCGATACCGTTGCAGACAATTTGGCGGAGCGTTCCAAGGGTAGCTTGTTGGTGGAGATCCAGCCTTTTGTGGTGGTCACTAAAGATGAAATCATACTGTTGGATACCGGGTTGGGTTATACGGAACCTGATGGCATCCTTCAGATCCATCACAACATGGCAAGGGTGGGGATCGATCCTCTTGAAGTGAGCAAAGTATTGCTGACACATTTGCATAAGGACCATGCTGGCGGCATCGCAATTGAAAGGCCCATGCTTGGAGAAAGGCATCTATCCTTTCCCAATGCGGTTTATTACGTACAGCGGATGGAGCTGGAATATGCATTCAGGACGGGAACATCTTCCTATGTTCCTGAAGAATTAGAAATACTTGCCAGCAGTGATAAGCTCGTTCTGCTGGACGGAGATGGACAGATCAGTGACGGAATCATCTACGAATTGAGTGGAGGGCATTGTCCATACCATCAGGTTTTTTGGATTCGGGAAGGTGGCAGTACCGTATTTTTCGGAGGTGATGAGACGCCTCAACTTCAGCAGATGAAGACGCGATTTATGGCAAAGTACGATCATGACGGCCGGAAGGCCATGGAACTTAGAAAAAAGTGGTGGCAGGAAGGGAAGGATTGGAATTTTCTCTTCTATCACGATATCAAGATACCAACTGCCGTACCGGAGTAGTTTGTTTTTATGATCATCGAGGTCCGAAACAGATGTTGATATTCGAGCAAAAAAAAGGCTAGCCCTAGAAAGAGCCAGCCGTTGCTAACCTATGAAAAACACCGAGATAAAATTAGAAAAAAAACGTTTACGATACTACGAATTCCCTATTTCTTTTTTTAATTAGCATAAATATTGAGAATATTTAAAAAAAGCGTTATATCGAATCCGCTTTTATTTTCTTTGTTCTTGCATCTCTTTCCTCTTTTTTTCTATCATTTTTTTCATCATGGGAGATTGATTCTCCCTCACTCTATTTTTCATCTGGGCTGCATTTTTAAGCATCCGACGGAATTCTTCTTCAGATGAGTACACTTTCATTCCCCTTTCCTGTCCCAGCGTCTTATTGAACTCTGTTCGATATTTTTTACGGATATCAAGCATTTTCTGTTGTTTGTCCAGGGGGTCGGTGATAGACGTGTTGCCGTTCACCGCACTCACTTCGCTGCGGTACTTGTTAAATACGGGCCAGAATTTCTGAGCATCTTCCGGCGAAAGGTCCAGGTGTTTTGTCAGATACGCGACTTCGAGGGATTCTATCCTTTCACGATCGGGGTGCATGCCTTTTCGCGGTGGCTGCGCCATGCTGAAAAATGGAATCAAAAGCAAAAGTAGCATCAGGGATTGTTTCATACTTGTTTTATTTAATGGTTTGAAAAGCCGTCATATGTCTCTTAGTCTATCTCTACCGATTGTTCTAGCATATACTCCAGTAGGGCAGCTTCATCGACTTCTGCAAGGAGGTTATGCATATTTCCTTCGGTGATATCGAGTAAGTCATCCATGGACTCTTGATTAGGCAGCTCCGTGATTGGGGCAGGAAAGAGTTCCAATATTTCTGTTTCCTTCAGGTATTGGTCGATCTGCTCAGGGCTCAGTATCATCGTGTCGGAAGGCAGGGATAATTGGGATGCGACCTGTTTGGGTATATCTTGAGACTTTCTGACCAGCAGAAGCGTGGTTACGGAAAATAGCACGATGATGCCTGCTGCAGCAGCTACTTCACTCCAACGCCATTTGGATGGCCCCGGCAGTGATCTGATTGGATAACCGTTACCATCGTCATCCCTTGCAGATCCTGAATCCTTTAGCACTTCTTCAGCTGAGGCGACGGGTTTCATTATTTCTGTTGGTAAGCGTTCTAACGGGGTTTCGATGGATAGTTTTGTGATCTCCTCTTCGGTATATGGGTTAGGCATTGCTGCTATGCGACTTGCGATGCATTCGGACGATGTTGCGAAGTACCCTGCTGGAACTATAAAAGGCATTTGGTTTTCGATGCCTACAAGTGTACTGCCCAAATCTTCCAATTCCATTTGTGCTGCTGTCTTATATTTCATAGCCATGGTATGACATTGATTATCATGTGTGGTTTAATGGTTGAGGATGAAATCCTCTATCTTTTTGACAGCGTGGTGGTAGTTTGCTTTGAGTGCCCCAACGGAAGTCCCGAGGATTTTGCTTATATCCTGGTATGGCATTTCATCGTAATATCTGAGCGTAAAAACGATTTTTTGTTTCTCAGGGAGTTTTTGTATGGCGGCCTGTATTTTCCATTCCAATTTATTTGCATCAAAACCTGTTTCTGAACCGAGTTTATCTGAAAGCCATTCATAAACATCATCCATCGGTATGGTTGCGTTTTTCCTCTGTTGTTCGAGTAGGCTGAGGCTTTCGTTGGTCGCAATCCTATAGAGCCAAGTATACAGTTTTGCATCTTTTCTGAAATGTGCAAGTCCGTTCCAGGTTTTCAGCCAAGTATTCTGCAGGACGTCGTTAGCATCTTCGTGGTGTATGACAATGCGTCGGATGTGCCAGTATAGTTTTTCATTGTATTTTTCTATGATGGCGGTGAAAGCCTTTTCTGTTTTTGAAGGCTGCATGAACAGGCGCAGCAATTCCTCATCATCTGTTTGCATTGCAATCGGCGTCATTCACGTGACTTTTTAAAAAACAAAAACCAGTCATATGACTGGTTTTGATAGATAAGGTTTAACGGATGAGGTGGGGTCAATGGTTTTTTCTCCCAATTGCCTTCATCGCGGCTGCGCAAATGTGTTCAGCATCGAGGCCGTATTTCTTAAGGAGTTCTGTTGGTTTTCCACTTTCCCCGAATGTATCATTGGTTCCGATGACTTCAATGGGTACGGGTTCATTTCTAGCGGCAAGTTGTGCGATGCTGTCGCCAAGTCCGCCAATAACGCTATGTTCTTCAGCTGTCACGGCACAGCCTGTCTTTCTGATGGATGCCAGCACAGCAGCTTCATCCAATGGTTTGATGGTATGAATGTTGACGACTTCCACGGAAATGCCTTTTTCTTCAAGCATTCTTGCAGCCTCGATTGCAATCCATACCATATGTCCGCATGCGAAAATGCTGACATCTGTTCCTTCTGATAGGAACTGCGCTTTTCCGATGATGAAAGGTTCCTCTTTCGTGAAGATGGGCCATACGGGTCTGCCAAATCTGAGATAGACGGGTCCCTTGTGTGCTGCTATGGCGATGGTGGCTGCTTTAGTCTGGTTGTAGTCGCACGGAACGATCACCGTCATTCCCGGGAGCATCTTCATGAGTCCTATGTCTTCTAAGATCTGGTGTGTCGCACCATCCTCGCCAAGGGTTAGTCCGGCATGTGAGGCACAGATCTTCACATTTTTTTCGGAATATGCGACGGACTGTCTGATTTGATCATAGACCCTTCCGGTGGA
This sequence comes from uncultured bacterium, assembly GCA_903957405.1. Classification (GTDB taxonomy): domain Bacteria; phylum Bacteroidota; class Bacteroidia; order Chitinophagales; family Chitinophagaceae; genus Pollutibacter. The sequence continues at coordinate 3,781 of CAJBPC010000295.1, forward strand.
GAAGTTTGCAAAGGTCGTGGTGAAAGGGATTTTCCCACCGATGGTGAGTCCGGCTGCGACGCCCATCATGTTGGCTTCAGCGATACCGCACTGAATGAATCTCTCCGGAAAATCTCGAATGAAAGCGTTCAGCTTCAGGGAGCCAGCCAGGTCTGCGGTGAGGGCGACGACGTTGGGGTTAGTTTTCCCGAGTTCGTGAATGCCGTCACCAAATCCACTTCGTGTATCTTTCTGTCCGGTAGGTTGAATATCCTTCAGCATTTTCTGGTCTATTGAATGCCGCAAAGTAAAGTCAATAGGTGGGTATTTGAGACATCAGCCAGTTTTATTTTTCAATACGGGGTATGTGTTTGGGTTAGTTGAACTTGAAATTCCTCAAAGGGAATTTTTTGGTTTCGTCTTGCAGTTCTATTTCCCATTTCCAGGCAGTTTCCATAATGTCTTCCAGGGTGAATTTGGGCACCCATCCGAGTTCATTTTCAGCTTTATCCTTGTTTGCATAGATGGCGATGACATCGCCAGGTCTGCGGGGGCCGAGGATATAGTTCAGCTTGAGGTGGTTCACTTTTTCGAAGGCGCGAATGGCTTCGAGCACAGTGATGCCATTGCCTGTTCCCAGGTTAAAGACTTCACATTTCGATTTATTTTTCTTGTCTAACAGATACTGTACGGCGAGTGTATGTGCATGTGCCAGATCACAGACATGAATGAAGTCGCGTATGCAGGATCCGTCCCTTGTGGGATAGTCGTTTCCGAAGACCGTGAAAGGCGGGATCTTACCGATTGCAGCTTGGGTAATGACCGGAGTGAGGTTCAGGGGCTTGTCAATGGGCAGTTCCCCGATGAGTGCGGAAGGGTGTGCACCGGCCGGGTTGAAATATCGGAGCAGGATGCATTGTGTCGGGTTGACCCTGGCGAATTCCCGGATGATGGTTTCCCCCATTTGTTTCGTCGACCCGTAGGGTGATTCCGCAGGTTTTTCCGGTGTTTCTTCTGTGACCGGGATATGGTCTGGATTTCCGTAAACGGTGCAGGAGGAGGAGAAGACAAAATAGGGGATTTTATATTCCTCTACGCAGCGCAGCAAGTTTATGAGAGAAGTCAGGTTGTTATGGTAGTACATCAGTGGATTGGTCACCGATTCACCCACGGCTTTGTAGGCGGCGAAATGAATGACCCCAACGATATCATCATTTTCCGCGAATATGGCGTGTGTGTCATCGAAGTCGCATAGATCGACTTTATAGTTCTTGATTTTTCTTGCCGTGATTTTCTCCACGCCATCGAGCAGACGATCATTGGAGCGGGAGTTGTTATCGACAGAAATGACTTCGAATCCGTGACCTACCAGGTCGAGTAATGTGTGGCTTCCAATGTATCCGCTGCCACCCGTGACAAGTATTTTTCTCATAGATAAATGCTCATGCGTATTTCAATCCTGCAAAATTGGCGTTTTTCACGGATGATCAGTGTATAATTTTCTATGTTCAGGAAACGATATCGGCGAGGTAAATGCCATATCCGCTTTTCATCAGTGGTTCTGCCAGTTTGAGCAGTTGCGATTTGTCTATGAAACCTTTCCTCCATGCGATTTCTTCGATGCAAGCGATTTTTATCCCCTGTCTTTGTTCTATCACCTGGATGAATAAAGAAGCCTGCATGAGGGAGTCGAAGGTGCCGGTGTCTAGCCAGGCTGTTCCCCTTTCGAGTATGGATACTTTGAGTTTTCCGCGTCGAAGATATTCTTTGTTCACGTCTGTGATCTCGTATTCGCCGCGGGGAGAAGGCTTCAGGTTTGTGGCGATGTCGACCACATTGTTGTCATAGAAATAAAGCCCTGGTACGGCATATCGGCTTTTGGGTTCGGTGGGTTTTTCTTCTATGGATATCGCCATGTTTTGGTCATCGAATTCGACCACTCCGTATCTTTCGGGGTCACTCACCTGATAGGCGTAAACGATACCTCCATCTGGCTGGTTGTTTTTCTCCAGCATCTTTCCGAGTCCGGCACCGTAGAATATGTTGTCACCGAGCACAAGGGCCACGGCATCGTCTCCGATGAAATCCTTTCCGATGACGAAGGCCTGTGCCAGTCCGTTCGGTTCAGGTTGTGCTGCATAGCGGATATCCAAACCCAGATGTCTGCCGTCACCGAATAGTTTCTTGAATTGCGGGAGGTCGTGTGGGGTGGATATGATCAGGATTTCGCGGATCCCTGCGAACATCAGGGTGGATAGCGGGTAGTAGATCATCGGTTTGTCATATACCGGCATGATCTGTTTGCTGATTGCGTAAGTGATGGGATAGAGCCTTGTACCCGATCCGCCGGCCAGAATGATTCCTTTCATAGTATTAGATCATTGGAAGGTGTGTAACTACTTGGCAAATATGATGCTTTATTGTCTATCATACAACCATTCGAAAGGAAAATGACGCTAGGGGATTGGGCTTTACATGAACAGTTTGACGATATGATACACGAGTATGGCCACAAAAGCGCTGACGGGGATCGTGAGGATCCATGCCCAGAGGAGATTGATGGTGACTCCCCAGCGGACGGCTGACAAACGTTTGGTCGCACCTACACCGATGATTGACCCGGTGATGGTATGGGTTGTGCTGACGGGGATCTTTAGGGCTTCTGTCACAAAAAGGGTGATTGCACCGGCGGTTTCCGCGGCCACTCCTTCGAAAGGTGTGACCTTGGTTATCCTGGTCCCCATCGTCTTGATGATCTTCCATCCACCGCTCATGGTTCCCAGGCTGATGGCGGCATAGCATGCGAGCGGCACCCACATGGGCATTTGGTCAAATGTGTCGATGGATCCGCTGGCGATCAGTGCTGCCGTGATGATGCCCATTACTTTTTGAGCGTCATTTCCGCCGTGACCGATGCTGAAGGCGGCCGAGGAAACAAGCTGAAGCCTCTTGAACCAGATGTTTGCGCGTGTGGCATTCAGGGTATTCAGATACACTGTGAAAACAGCCAATACGGTTATTATTGTTGAGAGAAGGATCCATTTGAAATTCTTGGAGAAAAATATCAGTCGGGTGAGGTATGATTCATAATGCGTGCCCTCAGCCAATACTTTATCGTCGAATTCCATGTTCAGGTAGAGGAAGAGTGCGACACCCATAAGGACTGCCAGGGCAAGGATTTTCGGGATGATCCCTTTCCGGAATGAATGTATGAACCAGAGGGAGATGATGAAAGCCATGAGCATGCCCACCAGGGGTGCGATGAAAATGAAAAGCACTGTCTTCAGGATCGGGTCCGAATTGATGGCTGCGAACCCTGCATGGGCGACACCAGCCCCAGCAAAGCCACCGATGAGGGTATGGGAGGAGGAGGAAGGTATACCGTACCACCAAGTCAGCAGGTTCCAGAAAATCGCGGCCACCAGTCCCGAGAATACGATGATCATTCCCGGTTGCCCTGTCAGGACATCCTCTTTCACGGTTTTAGCGATGGTATTCGCCACTCCGTGGTCTTTGAAGATAAAAAATGCGGCGAAGTTGAAAACCGCGGCCCAGATCACCGCCTGGAAAGGCGTTAAAACTTTTGTGGATACGACCGTTGCGATGGAGTTTGCCGCATCGTGGAATCCATTTATGTAATCGAAGATAAGCGCCAACGCAATGATGGTGATTAGAAAGCTGCTCATATGCTGCGGGGCGGGTTATGCGTACTTGATGATGATGGATTCGATGACATTACCTGCGTCTTCGCACTTGTCGGTAGCGATTTCCATGACCTGATAGATCTCTCTCATTTTCATCACCTCTTTGGCATCCGGTTCCTCTTCGAAGAGTCTTTCGATGCACATGTCGAAGAGATCGTCAGCCTGGTTCTCGATGCTGTTGATCTTCACAAGGGATTCCGTCATCAGCCTGAGGTTCTTCATGTCTCGGAGTTCTTTGACGGCTTGATTCACATGTATCGTGCTTTGATGAATCAGTTCAGCGAACCGGTGCAGACCATCTTCTACCGGATGAATCTTATAGAAGTTGATCTTCTTGGCAGAGGCGAAGATGTAATCCGCGATGTCGTCAAGAGAGCTGGCCAGATAGTGGATGTCCTCCCTGTCGAAAGGAGTGATGAAGTTTCGGCCGAGTTCTGTGAATATGTTATGGGTCAGCTCGTCGTTTTCATGCTCAAGGTCTTCGATCTTGCTGATCAGTGCGGTCCTCTTATCGAATTCCGGTTCATCGACCACATCCCGGAGCACCCTTCCCATTTCCATAACCCGTTCGCTGACCTGTTCGAACAGACTGTAGAATATCCTGTCTTTGGGGAGAAACAGTTTTAGGAACGAGTTGGAAGCCATGGCATCATTTTTGGCAAAATTAGCTTTATTGACCTGTGATATTAAAGACCTGAATCACTTAATAATTACTTAACATTGGGATTACAACATTGGAGGGTCGAGTCTTGGGTAAATTTCGTAAATACATTGGATATAATATTTTAGTTGGAATACTTCTTTTGTCATCCATGGATCTGCGTGGCCAGTTCCTGATGGACATGTTAGATACGACCAAGGAAATGGGAAAGGGGTTCTTATCTATGTACAAGCGTTTCGACCATATACGCATGAGTGGATATATGCAACCACAGTACCAGATCGCTTCGCGGGAAGGGGCTGCAGGGTACGGCGGGGGAATTTTTCGGAGTTCTCGAACAATCGTTTCATGCTTCGGCGCGGGAGGATCAGGTTTGATTACGTCCGTTTTGACCAAACTGAACAACCGAAGCTTCAGTTTGTGTTTCAGTTCGATGGTACGGAACGCGGGGTGGTGATCCGTGATTTCTGGGGAAGGTACTGGGGGGGTAAGTCACGGATGTTTTATGTCACTACGGGTATGTTTGCCCGGCCATTTGGATACGAGGTGAATTTGTCTTCTGCCGATCGTGAGGCCCCTGAACGGGGACGGATGTCTCAGATTCTGATGAAGACAGAGCGTGATATTGGTTTCATGGGCAGTATTGAACCCAATCGGAGGAGCGGGCTTTTGAAATACCTTAAAATCGATGCCGGAATATTCAATGGACAGGGATTATCGGGAATGATGGAATTCGACCGGTATAAGGATTTCATTGGGCAGGTGATGATAAAACCTCTGAATGTTTCTTCCAAACTCAGTCTGGGTGGCGGTGTCAGTATGCTTTCAGGTGGTTTTCGTCAGTTTGCGAGTGCTGCCTGGCGGCTTAAAGTTAATTCAGTTGATATCCCTTTTTATGAGAAGGATTCATTGACGAGCAGCATCGGAGACAAGTTGCCTCGGAAATATTTTGGGGTGAACGCACAAGCAAGATGGGATCACGGATGGGGCAATACCCAGGTACGGGTTGAATGCTGGCAAGGCACGCAGACGGCATCAAAATACAGTTCGGAGACGCCGGGCACGCCTCAGTTCCTGCCAGACGGGTCGGCGGATGAAAATTTTGTCAGAGATTTCAACGGTGCATTCATACTTTTCCTGCAAGACCTGGGAAGCAAACGCCATCAGCTCGGCATCAAACTCGACTGGTATGATCCGAATCGGAGGGTGTCCGGCTTGCAGATCGGCAATGTTTCGACGAATCTTACTGCAGCAGATGTCAGGTACACCACTTTGGGTGGCGGTTATCTTTTTTACCCCAACGATAACCTAAAACTTACTTTATGGTATGATCTTATCCGAAATGAGCAAACAGGATTGACGAGCTTGAAAGAAGACCTTCATGATGATTTATTCACGGCGAGGGTTCAATTCCGGTTTTGAGCATGTGCATAAGTCCTACCGCCTTAACATTCCGGAAACAAACTGGTAATCTTCCCTTAATATTCAGTTAACAGCGGCGTAATGACCGGATTCTAATTTTGTGGCAAATCAATTGTCATGAGCGCTGCAATGTCTATTACATATCGGGTTATGCTATCCATACTGGGAAGCCTGATCTGTATCAACCTTTTTTCACAAACAGCGTTCCTGACCGGGAAAGTCATCAATAACAAGAACGAACCCATACCCGGCGCGTCTATTTTGGTCCAGGAGATAAACAAGATCGTCACTGCGGATGTGGAGGGGCATTTCAGGGTGAGTCTTGAAAAAGGAAAGAAGTATGGGTTACTGGTTTCCAGTACAGGATACAACAGCAAGTTGTTGTTGGACATGGAAGCCAATATGGACTCGGATGATTTGTTGACGGTGGTGCTTGAACCAAAGATCACCACGGGTGAAACCATCGTGATCCGTTCCACCCGCCGTCAGGAGAGTACGTCGGCCTTGCTTACATTCCAGCGCTCGAACAGTTCTCTTTCCAGTGGTCTTGCAGCGGATTTCATCCGCAGGACACCCGATAAGAACACCGGAGAGGTACTCAAGCGGGTCAGTGGGGCATCGATACAGGACAATCGTTTCGTGGTTGTCCGCGGATTGTCGGATCGTTACAATTCCGCGATGCTCAACAATGCACTTCTTCCCAGCAGTGAACCCGATAAAAAAGCTTTCTCTTTCGATATGTTCCCTGCAGCGTTCATCGATAATATCATCATCCATAAAACAGCAACCCCTGAATTCACCGGAGAATTTTCCGGCGGATTGGTGCAGGTGAATACCCGTGACATACCGACAAAGAATATGATCAGTGTTGGTTTTGGCATCGGTTACAATACACAAGCAACGTTCAGGGATTTCACTTCAAATGCCCGGAACAGCCATGACTGGCTGGGATTCGATGATGGCACAAGAAATCTCCCGGCAGACTTTCCCGCGACAGCTCAGGAGTACCGTGCTTTGGGAAAGGACGCGGCCGGTGTACAAAAGCAGATCGAGCTCAGTCGTCAATTTCGTGGGGATGTATATGCACAAAACACATCTGATGCGGCCCCCATCTACAATTTCAATCTGACGTACGCACAATCACATAAGTTAAAAAACGGCGCTTCACTGGGAACATTGCTCGGTGTCAACTATCGAAATGCCAGACTGGTCTATCAAGTCGACAGGACATTCCATGAAGCGGATGGTTCTAAGGTGTTTGAGTACAAGGATGTGCAGAACCGATATCAGACGAATCTGGGTGTTATTGCCAATGTCAGCTATGTGAAAGGTCGTTCGAAAGTGTCATTTCGAAATTTATTTAACCAGTTGTACGAAGATAATTATTACACACGGTCCGGTTACAATACGAACCGGTTGAATGATATCCGATTCAATTCCTCTTATCTCAACCAGCGCTCACTTTTCAGCTCTCAGCTGGAGGGAGAGCATCAGTTATCTTCGAAGGGGTTGCGCTTCAAATGGAATGGCAACGCTGCGTACAACCTCAAATCCCAGCCGGATCTGCGTACTGCCCTGTATGCTCGAACGATCAATAGCAGTCTGCCTTTTGAGATCGACCCGGATGATACGAGGCGTTTTTACAGCGACCTGAAAGATTACAGTGTTGGTGGCGGTGGGCAGTTCATTGTACCGATGGACTGGGGTACGAAAGACCGTCAGACCTTGAAATTCGGCGGGTCTAACCTGACGCGTTTCCGTGATTTTCGCAGCCGTATCTTTCGCTATAACATCACCAATTACAACTCATTTGTAGCGGCAAACGCCACGAAGCCGGTGGATCAGGCGTTCCTCCCTGAAAATATCGGGCAGCAGGGATACTATCTGGAGGAATTCACCAATAATGTCGACAGTTACTTTGGTATCTCCGTACTAAACTCAATGTATGGGATGCTCGATAATAAATTCGGGGACTTCCGGTTCATTTGGGGTGTACGCGCTGAAAACTTTCAGCAGCTTTTGACATCCAGAACACAGACAGGATATCGCAGTGTGCGGTTGACAGAGAAATGGGACATCCTTCCCTCCATAAATGTACTCATGAATCTCGGCGACCGTCAAAATCTGCGGGTTTCGGCCAGCCGCACGGTTGCGAGGCCGGAATTCAGAGAGATTGCGGAGTTTGCATTTTTTGACTATGAGATGAACTATGGCGTGAAGGGGGATACGCTGTTGAAGCGGTCTGCCGTCATGAATTATGACCTTCGGTATGAATTCTATCCGAAAGCAGGCGAGTCCATCAGCATTGGTGGATTCTACAAGGACTTCACAGATCCTATTGAGTTGCGGTTGGATCCTTCCAGCAATGCCGACTCCAGGAGATATTTCTATCAGAACGCGCTTCGGGCAAGGACGGTAGGCGTTGAGGTGGAGGTGCGAAAGGGCTTCGACTTCATCTCCCCGATGTTGAAGAACTTCAGTTTCTTCGGTAATTACACCTATCTGCGTTCGGAGGTGGTCTTCAATGATCTGAATGCAGGCAATAAGGAAGTCAGTGCGGATCGTCCTTTGCAGGGGCAGTCACCATATCTGCTGAATGCGGGACTGCAATATTCATCCGCTGTTTTCAATGCATCGGTACTGTATAACCGCATCGGTGAGCGCCTTGCCCTTGTTGGCAATGACGAATTCCCCAATGTGTATGAGCGGCCGAGGAATCTGTTGGATATGCAGGTCTCCGCCAAGGTTCTTGGTCAGCGCGGAGAGATAAAGCTTAACGTGTCTGACATCTTCAACAATGATATTTTCTTTTACGAGAACCTCGATGCTGCGACAAGGTACAATGGGCAGACGGACAGGTTATTCAACCGATACAAGCCGGGAAGCACTTTTACGATCAGTTTTTCGTATGATTTCAAAGTAGGGAAGTAGTCAATAAATAAATAAATATAAGATCATGAAACGGATCATCATCGGAGTCCTCGCGATCACACTTCTGACGACGGGCTCTTGCATCAAAGTCGATTTCAACGAGACGATCAACAACACCGGAACCGGAGGCACAGGCACCACTGATCCACAGGATCCCGCCACCAATGGGGGAGTGCTTCAGGGGATCTTTAGTAAGAGCTATTTTCTGCCCAAGGGCAAATATGTATTGAAGGGATATGTATATGTCACGGAGGGCAACACATTGACGATTGCACCGGGCTGTGTTTTAGTGAGTGACATCACCGAGAAGGGAGCATTGATCATCGAGCGCGGGGCGAAACTGATTGCCGACGGTCGATCTACGGATCCCATCGTTTTCACCAGCGGTAAGGCCATCGGCCAGCGTACCCCCGGTGACTGGGGCGGAATCATTTTGCTGGGGAAAGCGCCAACGAACCGTCCTCTTGATCCCGCACCGGTCATTGAAGGAGGCGTAGGCCGAAAATATGGCGGAACGGATCCCAATGACGAGAGTGGAATACTCAGATATGTGCGCATTGAATTCGCAGGCATTGCTGCGGAGCCAGGATCTGAGATCAACGGACTTACGTTGGGGGGTGTCGGTTCGGGTACGATCATTGAGAATGTGCAGGTATCCTTCGGCAACGATGATGCATTTGAGTTCTTTGGTGGCACGGTGAGTTGTAAAAACCTCATAGCGTTCGCGACAGCGGATGATGATTTTGATTTCGACTTTGGATATATTGGTAAGATCCAGTACGCCATTGCCTGCCGCAAGCCTGATTTTGTCGATGGCGGGGATGCGGGGAACGGTGTCGAGTGCGACAATGACGGTTCGGGGTCGGGTGCGCTGCCTGTTACGCGTCCACAGCTGAGTAATTTTACTTTTGTCGGACCGAACAACGCCACAGGAACAGCTGCCAATCATAATTTCGGAAACCGTTGGAGAAGGTCCACGCAATTTGTGCTCAGAAATTCCATCATGATGGGTTGGCAGAAGGCCGGTTTCTCGATGGAATCTGACAATACGCTCAAATCATATCATACTGATGGCACTTCTGAATTCAGAAACAACCTGGTACATGCCATTGCTGCGACGTACAAATCCGGCAACCAGACGCTTGTGACGGATGCGCAGGTGAAGGCAAAGGCGGAGGCTGAAGGTTGCATCACGTACGGCAGTGCGGATGACATACAGCTTACTTCCCCGTTGTATTCGGTCGCGCCGAATTTTTTACCCAAGGCAGGTTCACCTGCTTTGACAGGTGCCAGTTTCACAGGGATGAATGCATTTTTCACATCCGTCGCTTTCCGGGGTGCGATGGGAACCGTGAACTGGACCAATGGCTGGACCAATTGGGATCCTCAGAACAAGGCGTATTGAAAAATCCATACACACGAAGGCAAGCCGCTCCAATCATTGGAGCGGTTTTTTTTTGGAAACATGTCGGCTCGTTCACAAAACCTTAATGTTTTCATAAAGTCATGATAGTATTCTGTTCACAGTGCAATTAGACTTTTATCAAACAAACCAAAGCTCAAATTTATGAGATCAGTCATGCACATTTTTATATTTACTTTTATGTTCGGGATGATAACATCTCCGGTTATCGGTCAAACTCTTTTCAAGGGGAAGTTGTTGTCAGCATCCACTCAGCAGCCTGTATCCGGCGCTACCATTGTGAACAAGGGTAAGAAGTCAGGCACATCCAGCACGGTTGACGGTGATTTTTCCATACAGGCGAATGCAAATGACATCATAGTCATCAGTGGAGTCGGCATCAAGCCCTTCGAGTATGAGATCAAGAACATGGGGTTTCAGATTGTTTCAGTTAATGTGCAGGCAGGGGAGCTTGATGAGGTTGTTGTGACTGCGCTTGGCATCAGGCGCGACAAGAAGAGACTTGGCTATGCCATTCAAGACATCAAGGGCGATGCCCTTACAACCGCCAGGGAGTCCAATGTGGTCAATCAATTGGCAGGCAAGGTGGCGGGTGTAACGGTGGTAGGCAGTGCATCCGGGATTGGTGCATCTGCAAGGGTGACCATTCGAGGTGAAAGATCTGTGGATCTCAACAAGAATCAACCATTGTATGTGATCGATGGAATCCCCATCAGCAATGCGATTACCGGATCCAACGGCCGAAACAACATGGAAGTTGATTTCGGTAATGGTGCCGGGTTCGTGAATCCTGACGACATTGAAAGCATCAGTGTGCTGAAAGGAGCATCCGCATCCGCTCTTTACGGGTCGCGTGCTGCAAATGGCGTGATTCTCATCAAAACAAAGAATGGTTCAAAGGCAAAAGGGTTTGGAGTGGAGTTGTCAAGCAATTTCACCACCCAGACGCCTTTGAAGTTGCCTGAATATCAGACGGCATATGGGCAGGGTAATGGTAATGGCGGGGATTTTGCTTTTGTGAATGGAGCAGGTGCCGGTTTGACGGATGGCACAGATGAAGCCTGGGGACCTTCATTTAGGGGTCAGAAGTATCCTCAGTTCAATTCTCCCAGGACGTTGAATGGGCAGGTCATTGATTTTACCGGTGGTGACTTGAATGCACCTGCGGGTTCTTTAATTACTCCCACAATATGGGAACCGGATGTCGACAATCTTCGAAATTTTCTGAATACGGGAACGGCGTTCACCAATAATGTTTCGCTATCAGGCAGCAATGAAAAATCAGATTTCAGATTGGGGTACACCAATCTGAATGAAAAGGGGATGATACCTAATACCGACTTGAATCGAAATACATTTTCATTTTCGGGAGGGTATAATTTCTCCGATAAATTTTCAGCGAAATCTTTTGTTTCATATATTAACAGCAGCAGTGGTAATCGCCCTTCCATAAGTTATGGTACAGAAAGTTTAATGTATCTGTTCAACTGCTGGTTGCCCCCTAGTGTTCGGGTGTCTGACATGAAGCGGCTATGGATGCCTGGTTTGGAGGGAATTCGTCAATATGGATTCAATTACAATTATCATGATAATCCGTATCTGACCGTTGATGAGAACACGAACGGACAGTATTATGATCGTGTTATTGGAAATACTTCTTTGAAATATGACTTCACGAACTGGCTTAGTTTGATGGTTAGGGCTGCGACGGATTGGTCTGTGGAGAGAAGAGAATACCGCAGGGCATTCAGTACTCAGCGTTTTCCGTTCGGGCAGTATCGGGAGGTCAATATCCGCAATCAGGAGACAAATACTGATTTTCTATTATCTTTTAACAAAGACCTTAATCGTGATTTCGCCGTAACGGCCAATTTCGGTGGCAATCAGATGCGGCAGACGAGTCGTTTCGATGAAAATAATGCAGGGCAGCTAAATATTCCTGGAATATATAATTTAAGCAACAGCCGCATACCATTGCAAGTCACGCAGCGGCTGGTCGCTAAGCGCATTAACAGCATTTATGGTTCCGCTGGTGTTTCATACAAGAACAAGTTGTTCATTGACTTCACCGGTCGAAACGACTGGAGCAGTGCGCTGACGTTACCTGAAAATCTGAAGGCTTTAGGCAATGAGCAGAACTCATATTTTTATTCATCCGTCGCCCTTAGTGCGATTCTTAGTGAAATGGTCAATTTGCCATCATTCATGACCTACGCAAAACTTCGGGGAAGTTTTGCACAAGTGGGTAATGATACGGATCCTTTCACTTTCACCCAATCATTCAATCCGAGTACAGCTTTCGGAAACTATCAGGTCTATGGCGAAACCGATCGTCTGTCAAATTTAAATCTTAAGCCGGAGATCA
>CAJBPC010000296.1 GCA_903957405.1 uncultured bacterium
GATGCTGAAACATCAGTCCGGCAGGATCACCCAAAAAAAGAAGTATTACGCTGAAAAAGAGGGATTGTTGCAGCTGCACAGAGGATCGCTTTTGGCAAGCCTTCCGGCCAATGGATTATTCGTGATAGACACGACCGATCTGACCCCAAAAAGAAAACTCTCTGTTTTTCCGGAAGGATACTTTGAGAGTTTCAGCACATGGAATGACCATTTGTATTTCATCACCAATGGAAAATTGAAACTGCTCGACCGGGATTTGGATTCCATTGATGTCCGAATGCCGGATGTATCCGAAGTTGACAAGGCAAGTTACATATCCAGGATCTCCACCGATCTCGCTTTCCTGATCTATAACAACAAAAAAATCATTGCATTTAGGGGTCAGGATACGAGTACGATTCAACTGCCCGCACTCATCAATTTCGAGCTGAAGAACATTTGGGTGCAGGATAGCTCGAATCTCCTCGTCGGTACAAACCAGGGACTCGTGCATTTGCGCATCGGCACGGATGCTACGAGTACGCTGAATGACAACATCGACAACGAAACGAATAACATCCGCATCAGGAGGAAGATCATGGAAGACGAAGACCGTACGTTGTACCTTTTCGGAAATCCGTACACGTATACGTATAAAGGCAACGGACTAGCTGAAAAACTGACGAACCGTAAGATCTCCATGTATGATGCGGTGAGGGTCGGCGAAGAATTTTATGTAGCCACGGAAGGAATGGGATTGATCCGATTCAAAAAAGGCAACAGCCGGATTGAATCCATTGACTTCCCACCACTCCACCAGAAAGGCCAATACATATCTATCAATTATGACAAGAGCCGAAAGGTGATATTGGTAGGCGGTGAGGATCTGCTGATCGAGTACAATCCTGAGTTTCAGACGGCCAGGCATATACCGCTGCCTGTGCAGACCGGTCTGGTGAGGTGCATCCTCCACGATTCTATCCGCAGCAGGTTCTGGCTCGGTACGGAGGGAGGTGTGATCTGCTTCAATAAAGATATGTCCGTCATGACCAGCTTCGACAATAAACCCGGGGAACTGACAGGCCGGAATACGGGTTCCCTGTTTCTTCGAAAAGACGGTAAACTCTGGGTCGGACATGAAAATGGGGTGGATCTTATTTCTTTAGATGTGATGAAGGTCACGGGCAGCCTTCCGCAAAGCATATTCGTCAACCCGAAAGTCGTGAGCATGTTGGAAGACGATATGGGGAGGATGTGGATGGGCACCTATTCCGGGATAGTAGGCTATGATCCGGCAACAGGAAGTTTCAACCGCCTCGGAAAGGCAAACCGGCTCTTGAACATCGAGTTCAATTACAAATCCGCCTTGAAGATGAGTAATGGCAAACTCATATTCGGCGGACTGAACGGCTATGACGTCGTAGATCCAGGAAAGATCAATTTCAGCAGACAGGATGAAACTGGCATCTTCACGGGCATGTACCGGTTTATCGATGAGGACACGGTATTCCGGCATTTCACAGGCGACCCTGGCCCCATCTCTTTCAACACGGAGGATGAATTCCTGCGCATCTACATCTCCTCGAAAAACATGCTGAAGGCGGTCAACCACACCTACGAATACAACATCGATGGCGGACAGTGGAACAGCATCAGCGGGCCTTCCTACATCAACATCTTCAAACTCGACCCGGGGATCTACAGCATCAACGTCAGGGCATTCGACGAGTTCGGCTCACTCATATCTTTTCCAAAACTGCAGATAGAGGCGAAGGTTCCCTTCCTGAAATCTAGGCTGTTCCTCCTCCTGCTCACACTCACCGCATTCATCTTCCTCTTTCTTTTCGTGTTCGTGCTGATGCGCTCCAGCCTCCACGAACAGAAGCTCAAGGAACGCATCTCCATGGATCTGCACGATGAGGTTGGTACCATGCTTACCAGAGCGCTCTATGTGGCAAGGTCAGACGAAACCAGTGCCGGCAACAACCGATTGATCAATTACCTGAACGAATCTCTGTTCAGTCTTCGGGCCTATATCAACACGATGAATTACACCACTTTCACCTTTCGTAAACTGACGGATGAGATCAAAGAGATGGTCAATGCTCTGCTCAGCATGACGGGTGTGAAGCACGAGGTGACGGAGAAGAGCGATGGCGACTATCAGATTAAGGGAGAATTGTTCCGGGACATCCGCTTATGCCTGTACGAGATCATCAGCAACACACTCAAACATTCCCAGGCCGGAAATATTTCCGTTTACGTCACCGCGCATAATCACGTGTTGACGATATTCACCCGCGATGACGGGGTGTTGAAGGATGTTGCAGCACTCGGCCAGAAAGGCAACGGGATGAAAAACCTTCGCAAACGGGTGACAAAGCACCACGGGACCATCGAGTTCAACACCCCGAAGCAGGGAAGCGGCCTCGGAATAAAAATGAGATTCCCACTGTAAAACAATCAAAAGCCAGCAATCATGCCAACCAAGAACAAAGTAGTCGTGCTTGAAGATGATCACATCCTCTCTGAGATGATCCAGAAAAGGGTCAACGACATAGAAGGATTCGAATGCACCCATACCTTCGAGAACCCTGTCGAATTTCTCAAAAGCAATGTCGATGCAGAGATCATACTATTGGACATCGTCATGCCGGAGATGAACGGTCTCGATGCCATCGAACCGATATTGGCGAA
>CAJBPC010000297.1 GCA_903957405.1 uncultured bacterium
CTCGTATGCCTGACTGATCTTGATGCGCCAGACCAACCTCCCCTCCACACTGACACAGGTTTCCATCATCACCGATTTTTCAGACCGAAGCCCGTAACATTCGATGAGCCAATGCAGATAATCTGAAGGAGGAAGGGTCTCGGATTCCACAAATCCCGACACCTAGTTGGAGGAAAAAATCTGCCAGGTAACATACTCCCAATTGCTCCTTTCGTAGTCTTTATAGATCAACATAAAGGCAAATTAATATGCCTTGCAGGGTCTTACAAGGGGAAATCACCCTTCCCTGTGGGGAAAAAGACGGAGTAGGGGAGCTATGGAAAAAAAATCATATCTAAAATGATACTGAACGCAACAGCATCGGAATACAAGGGGATAAATATGCGACCGACCACGACAGACCCCAAGAGCATGCTTTTCATTTTTTCTGGAGCTGTTCGGGCTTTACGGTGCAATTCCGGCGCAGATCCAGGCACAAAACCCTCACCGGGATTTACCCTGCAATCCCGGCTGGGAAAGACACCCCCTCGCTCATCCTGCAGATCATTCATTTCCCTATTCCGGAGCAAACCCTTTCCGTTGCTCTTATAAAATGTCATCTGCGCCTTGCGGAGGCAGTTTTTTGCCGCAGTACGTTCCGCAAGCTTCAATTCAGACTTTGACGGAAACATTCAGATACCGGTCACAGCTGCCAGCTGTAGCAAGGCTTTTAGGGATGCAGTTGACATTGATCAACAAAGACAGAAAGATAGATCACTTGATTATTCCACAAAGCTAGCCGGATGCCCGGGAAACGGGGTGCCCGCGCACAGCCCCATTGCGCCAAGGTAGTGGCTCGCATTTTCCCCTTAAACACAGATCCCACGCACACCACCCATCCTTTATGGAAAATACTCACCCTCCACCTTGCCCTTATTCCCGTCCACCGGCTGATCGCATTGCATAATCAATTTTATCACTTCAAACAAACATGCCATGCACAACGACATCAGATTCATCATCGCACAGGTTGCAGAAGTACAGCTCAGTTACAAGTCCAAGGTGAGCGCCAAGGACAGGCCAATGGTCCGCAATTCCCAGGACACTTATGACATCCTGATGCAGATCTGGGATCAGGATACCCTGGAACTCGCAGAGTCCTTCAAGGTGCTGTTCCTCAACCGCGCCAACAGGGTGATGGGTGTCTACAGCCTTTCTCATGGAGGCATGACCGGAACGGTGGCTGACCCGAAACTGGTCTTCATCGCCGCCCTCAAGGCAGCCGCCTGCAACATCATATTGGCCCACAACCACCCCAGCGGAAACCTGACCCCCTCCTCCGCCGATATCAGCCTCACAGAGAAGATGGTGCAGGCCGGAAAGTTTCTGGACATCAACGTTCTGGATCACTTGATCGTCACCGCCGATGGATATCTTTCATTTGCAGACGATGGGTTGATGTGATCAGCCCCTTTCCCTTTTTTATGTAGCATTTGATTTGTTTTCATCAAGGAATCCATCCCGGAAAATGTGATTAATCCCGGATGTATACGGAGCGTGCCGGATTGACATGAATGCATCAATACAAACACAATTTGGTAGCCTTGGAATATATAAATATTGCTGAACAGCTATTTGATGATAGATCATGTTCTTGAAACCCCTCTTATACCTTTGGTTTTGCACGGCTCTCTAAGATTAAAACTCAGATTCCTTTGCTCACTGACATCAATCAGCTTGCTGAATTCAATTTTTTTTCCCCCTTGCTTGTATCGATTGAATTGTGCACCACTATTCCGGGTGAAAAGTGTACCGCCAATACGGATAAAGCTGTGACTTTGGAGGGAATGTTCAGCTCGTCGATGTCAAACAGCGAAATGATCCGCAGGGACTGACGGCCGAAGTGGAGGGCTTAGTCATCACAGCGAACGTTACCCGGGCTTACTGCGGGCATTGATCTCGTTGGAATCATATTGGAGAACCGACTTCTGGGATGCTGCCGGGTGAAGGTCGGCAGTGTGGACAGCGAGCGGTAAGGTAGGCCATAGCCTTGAAATGCTCGAAACATGAAGCTGCGGGTTGTCTCTTCCTGGGACGAGGCTTCCTCAGGTTCATAGGTCTTCTCAGCGATGATATCATTCTTCTGCCTGATTTGGTGGGGCCCAGTGTATCGACCATTTCATTATTTGCTCAACTCTTTGTGTATGTTATCCGTGTACCTAATGGGAAGACATTACCTGGTGTTTTCAGTCAGGAGGAAATTGGCAGTCTGTTCAACGCTGTCATGAACTTGACGAATAGGTGTATCTTGATGAAGGTATACCCTCCCGAACTTCGGATGAGTGTGTGGTGAATCTGCGAAAGGTAGATATATTGACCGATAGGAGTCAGCTATTCATCCGGTCAGCCAGGGGCACTCAAGATCGGTATACGCTGTTATCTGAGAAGTTGAAGATATTGCTGGCGGAATATCTGAAGGCATATAAACCATTCTACTGGTTATTTGAGGCGCAGGATCATGGTCTATATTTGTTCCGAAGTGTGCAGTGGATTTTCAGGGATGCGGTGCAGGATTCTGGTGTGAACCATATGCAATGGTACAGAAGTTGCGGCACTCGTTTGACACGCATTTGCTGCATAATGGTACGGACCTTCGATATTTTTAGGAGTTTTTTGGCGTAACAGTCCGAAGACCACTCAGAAATACATAAACATCAAGAAGAGGAAGGGATAAGA
>CAJBPC010000298.1 GCA_903957405.1 uncultured bacterium
AGCGAAGCCGCCAAGGAAGCCTTTCGTAAGTGGACAAGGCTCAGGAACGCTGTATACGTCACCTATCCTTATGCGAAAAAAGCCAGCCTGGTCTTCAATGAGATCAACTACAATCTGGCCAGCATCCGGGATAAAAAGAAAAAGGCGGCATACTTGAAAAGCAAGGAACAGGCATTGCGAAAGGATTTCACCACACCCCTCACCAACCTCTCCGTCTACCAGGGGAAGATACTCATGAAGATCATCAACCGTGAAACGCAGAACACCTGCTACGATATCATAAAGGAATATAAAGGAGGCTTCTCCGCACGATTCTGGCAAACGGTCGCATGGGTTTTCGGCAGCAGCCTCAAACAAAACTACGACCCTGCCGGTGAAGATGCCGAACTGGAGCCGATCGTACGGGAAGTGGCCCGCATGTACGGGCATATTTAAGGCTGATCTGCTTTAAGAAATCCCATCTTTCTCCACGTATAATTGCGCTATCTTGCAGCCATGAAACTCGATATTCTGGCCATCGGCGTACATCCCGATGATGTGGAATTGGGCTGTTCCGGAACGCTCATCAACGAGAAGCGAAACGGGAAGACCATCGGCGTGTTAGACCTAACCGAAGGGGAACTGGGCACCCGCGGTACCGTGGCGACAAGATATGCCGAAGCCGCTGTTGCCGCAGGGATCATGGGATTATCTGTCAGGGAGAATCTGCGCATGCGTGATGGCTTCTTCCGAAACGATGAAGCGCACCAAATGCAGCTCATAGCGGTCATACGGAAATACAGACCCGAGATCGTCATCGGAAATATCCTCGACGACAGGCATCCCGACCACGGAAGGGCAGGTCACCTGATTGCGGATGCCTGCTTCCTGTCCGGTTTGCAGAAGATCGTCACCTTGGACGATGCGGGTGCACCACAGGATAAATGGCGACCCAAGTTCATCCTCCACTACATGCAGGACTGGTACCATGAACCCGATCTATTGGTAGATATCAGCGACTCCTTTGAGCAAAGGATGGCATCCATAAAAGCTTACGGTACCCAGTTCCATACCCAGGAACCCGTTGCCGACGGACCTCAGACGTACATCTCCACACCTGACTTTCTGGACAGCATCATTGCACGTGCCAGAATGCTTGGGAAGCGGATCGGTGTGAAATACGCGGAGGGCTTCATCACAGAAAAGAAAATCGGCATACGAAATCTGGATGCGCTCGTGCTTGTGGAGACCTGAGCGGAATTCCGGACCCGGTGACGAATATTCCATTTACCCACACCCGTCAAGCACAATCGCCTTACGGGACTCATAATTGCAGAAGACCATGTCATTAGTCAAAGTCGGATTGGTGCAGATGAGCTGCACGGAGGATCCGGAGATAAACCTTCAGAAAGCGTTTGCGCGTATCCGTGAGGCTGCCGCAGGAGGTGCCGCGATCGTTTGCCTTCAGGAGCTTTTCATTTCGTTGTATTTCTGTGATGTGGAGGATCATGAGCATTTCAAGTTGGCAGAGGCCGTTCCCGGACCGACGACCGACAGGCTTTCCACCCTTGCCGCGGAGCTCGGCGTCGTGATCATCGCATCACTCTTCGAAAAAAGGGCACAGGGACTTTATCACAACACCACGGCCGTCATCGATGCGGATGGAGCATACCTGGGCAAATACCGAAAGATGCATATCCCGGATGATCCGGCATACTACGAGAAATTTTATTTCACACCGGGAGACCTGGGCTACAAGGTCTTTCACACGAAATTTGCAAAGATTGGCGTGCTCATCTGCTGGGATCAGTGGTACCCCGAAGCGTCGCGCATCACGGCCCTCATGGGCGCCGAGATCCTTTTCTATCCCACGGCCATCGGTTGGGCGACCAGCCAGGACCTGGCCACCAATACCGAGCAGTACAATGCCTGGCAGACGATACAGCGCAGCCATGCCGTCGCAAATGGGGTTCATGTCGTCAGCGTCAACCGCGTCGGACATGAGCAGCAGGGAGCCATGAATTTCTGGGGCGGATCCTTCATTGCCAACCCGTTTGGAACCGTCCTCCTGCAGGCTTCGCATGACATGGAAGAGGTGCTCCTGCACGAAGTCGACATCTCCCAAACAGACCACTACCGAACCCACTGGCCATTCCTTCGAGACCGTCGCATTGATTCCTATCAGCCCATCACCCGCCGCTATATCGACGGAGATTGAGTTCGTCATTGCAGTAAGACCGCAAGAAATCCCCAACCCAAACCCAATCCGATCTTCATACCATGACCCCCAAATCGCTTGGTTACACATTCCCCGCTGAGTTCGGACCGCATGCGGCCACATGGCTGAGCTGGCCACATAAAGAGGCTTCCTGGCCGGGAAAAATTCAAAGCATATTCCCGTCATATGCAGCCTTCATCGGCATCCTTGCAAAGCATGAACCGGTCCGCATCAATGTCAATGACGAGCAGATGAGGGATCGCGCCAAGAACATCCTTATGGAACACGCCGTGGACCTCAGCAGGGTTGAATTTTTCCTGAACCCCACCAATGACGCCTGGTGCCGCGATCATGGTCCCGCTTTTTTAGTCAACCCGGCATCAGCTTCCCCTAAAGCGGTCGTAGACTGGAATTATAATGCATGGGGCGGGAAATATCCGCCATTCGACCTCGATGATGTCGTGCCTACCCGTATCGCTGAGCATTTCAAGCTGCCTTTGTTCCTCCCGGGCATCATCATGGAAGGCGGATCGGTTGATTTCAACGGTGCCGGGACGGTCATAACATCCTCCTGCTGCCTCCTCAATGAGAACCGTAACCCGCATCTCGACAAACTGCA
>CAJBPC010000299.1 GCA_903957405.1 uncultured bacterium
CCGATGCAGCGTTTCGCCGCATGAAAAGCTTGAAATTGCGCTTCTCCGCCTTCTCCAGGGTCTTGATCAGCTGAAATAGCTCGTCGGGGGATCTGTTGGGCATCGTAGTAGGCGTTCTTGAAAGTCCTTGTCAATAAGGGGTTTCAAAGGATAGTGGCCGTTTTGCGAACCGTAAATTACAACGCATTTTGTGTTTCCCGTGAATTATTACAGGGGTACATTCGTCTGATTGCAAGTTTATTGCTCCATGCAGCCTCTGTCGCGGATCTTCCGGGGCCGCAAACGACGACATAAAAACCCACATATGAAATCGGACAAAGTATACATCTTCGACACCACCCTGAGGGATGGCGAACAGGTCCCCGGCTGCAAACTGAACACCAGGGAAAAAGTCGAAATCGCACTGGCGCTCGAAGAACTGGGCGTCGACATCATCGAAGCCGGATTCCCGATCTCCAGCCCGGGTGACTTTGAATCTGTCTCCGAAATCTCAAAAGTGATCCGGCATACCGTCGTTTGCGGCCTCACACGCGCCGTACAAAAAGACATCGAAGCGGCGGCTGCCGCATTGCGATTCGCAAAAAGACCTCGCATCCATACCGGCATCGGAACCTCCGACTCACACATACGCGCCAAATTCAACAGCAACCGGGAAGATATCCTCCAGCGGGCCGTACAAGCCGTCACATGGGCGCGCAACTTCACCGACAACGTCGAATTCTATGCCGAAGATGCCGGTAGAACCGACAATGACTACCTCGCAAGAGTAGTGGAAGCAGTCATAAAGGCCGGCGCCACAACCGTCAACATCCCCGATACCACCGGCTACTGCCTGCCGGAACAATACGGCGAAAAGATCGCCTTCCTCATGAACCATGTGCCCAATATCGATAAGGCAGTCATCTCCTGCCATTGCCATAACGACCTCGGACTCGCCACGGCGAACTCCATCGCCGGTGCAAAGAACGGCGCGAGACAGATAGAATGCACCATCAATGGCCTCGGAGAACGCGCCGGCAATACCTCACTGGAAGAAGTCGTAATGGTGATCCGGCAACACCCCGAACTGCAACTGCATACCGATATCCGCACCGGACAACTCAACCCGATCAGCCGGCTGGTGTCGGACACGATGCGCATGCCCGTACAACCCAACAAAGCCATCGTCGGCGCAAACGCCTTCTCCCATTCCTCCGGCATCCACCAAGACGGATTCCTGAAGGATTCACAAACATACGAGATCATGCGGCCGGAAGAAGTCGGTGCCGACATCTCGAGGATCGTCCTAACCGCCCGCAGCGGCCGCTCCGCACTGGCATACCGTTTCCGGAACCTGGGCCACGAATTCAACCGGAACGATGTGGATGTCCTCTACGAGAAATTCCTCAAAGTGGCAGACATGAAAAAGGAAGTGAAGGACGAAGACCTTCAGGAAATGGCCGGCGCATATATCGCCGCTGCCATCACCTCCTAATAAAAAACCATAACCCTGCCGCATAACCGACATAAAATCCCGGAGACCGGAGCAAAGAAACGAAAATGGCAAAGACACTGTTTGAAAAGATCTGGGACCGCCACATCGTGAAAACCATCGAGGACGGACCTTCCGTACTCTACATCGATCGTCACTTCATCCATGAAGTCACTTCCCCACAGGCCTTCAACGGCCTCAGGAAACGCGGCATGAAGGTCCTCCGGCCCGCGCAGGTTGTCGCCACGGCCGATCACAACGTGCCGACGATCCAACAACACCTGCCCATCCGGGAGGAACTGTCGCGCAAACAAGTGGAGATGCTGGTGCAAAACTGCAGTGATTTCGGCATCGAGCTTTACGGCCTCGGGCACCCCTACCAGGGCATCGTACACGTCATCGGACCGGAACTCGGCGTGACCCTGCCAGGCATGACCATCGTCTGCGGCGACAGCCACACCTCCACACACGGCGCCTTCGGAACGATCGCCTTCGGCATCGGCACCAGCGAAGTCGAAATGGCCCTCGCCACACAATGCGTACTGCAGTCAAAACCAAAACTGATGCGCATCAACATCGATGGCCAACTGCAAAAAGGCGTCCTGTCAAAAGACATCATCCTGCACGTCATCTCCCTGCTCTCCGCAAGCGGCGCCACAGGCTACTTCGTGGAATATGCGGGAGAGGCCATCAGAAACCTTAGCATGGAAGGGCGGATGACCATCTGCAACATGAGCATCGAAATGGGCGCGCGAGGCGGACTCATCGCCCCGGATGAAACAACCTTCGCCTATGTCAAAAACAGGACTTTCACACCAAAAGGAACGGACTGGGAAAATGCACTGGCGGACTGGCACACGCTGTACACCGATGCAGATGCCGTCTTCGACAAAGAACTGCACATCGACGCCGCAGAAATCGAACCCATGGTCACCTATGGCACCAACCCGGGCATGGGAACCGGCATCAGTCAACACATACCTTCCCTCGCTTCCATACCCCTGAACGAACAGGCCAACTTCAACAAGTCACTCCAATACATGGGCCTCCGCGACGGACAACCCATCAAGGGACAACCGGTAGACTTCGTCTTCATCGGCAGTTGCACGAACTCCCGCATCGAAGACCTGCGACTCGTAGCGGACTTCGTCAAAGGAAAAAAGAAAGCGGATCACGTGGAAGTATGGATCGTACCCGGAAGCAAACAGGTCGAACAAGCCGCCATGGACGAAGGCATCGACAAGATCCTGATGGATGCGGGATTCATGCTCCGGCAACCCGGATGCTCCGCATGCCTCGGCATGAACGAAGACAAGATACCGGCAGGGAAATACTGCATCAGTACCAGCAACAGGAACTTCGAAGGACGGCAGGGACCGAACGCCCGAACCCTCCTGGCAAGCCCGCTGACAGCGGCACTGGCGGCCATCACAGGCAAAGTGAACGACATACGGGAATACATTTGACACCAAGGAAGCGCTTATGAAACAGATCAGATCCACCGCAGTCCCCATACGCGACGAGAACATAGACACCGACCAGATCATACCGGCCCGCTTCCTGAAAGCGACCAGCCGCGACGGCTTCGGCAAAAACCTCTTCCGCGACTGGAGATACGAAAACGACAATGAAGCAACCCCGAGGAAGGACTTCCCGCTGAACAATCCGAAATGGAAAGGCGATATCCTCGTTGCCGGAAAGAACTTCGGCTGCGGATCCAGCCGCGAACACGCGGCATGGGCCATACGCGACCACGGATTTGAAGTCGTTGTCAGCAGCTTCTTCGCCGATATCTTCCGGAACAACGCACTGAACAACTTCCTGCTCCCGGTACAAGTCAGCGAAGACTTCCTCCAACACCTCTTCGACACCCTCGATGCAGACCCGGCAACACAGATCGACGTCGACCTCGAACAACAGACCATCCGAATCCTCCCAACCGGAGAACAGGAACATTTCGACATCAACCCATATAAAAAAACATGCATGATCAACGGATACGATGACATTGATTTTCTGATCAGCATCCTGCCCGACATAGAGGCATTTGAAAAGAAAAAATCCTGACACGGAAGGATATAAAATACTAACGTCAATACATACCCTAAATAAAATGGATAAGAAGATTGCAGTCATCATGGGAGACGGCATCGGCCCGGAAGTCACCACGCAGGCCATGCGTGTCCTCGATGCCATAGCCGAGCGATACGGCCATCATTTCACATACGAGCACGGCCTGATGGGGGCCGACGCGATAGACAAGACGGGATCCCCGCTTCCGGAACAGACCCTTGAGATCTGCCGCCGCAGCAACGCCATCCTGTTCGGCGCCATCGGCCACCCCAAATACGATAACGACCCGAATGCGAAAGTCAGGCCGGAACAAGGACTCCTGCAGATACGGAAATCGCTCGGCCTGTTTGCAAACATCCGCCCAGTGAACACCTACCCCGCACTGGAACACCTGTCCCCACTCAAGGCCCG
>CAJBPC010000300.1 GCA_903957405.1 uncultured bacterium
GAGCAGATGGAGGACCTGCTGGTTTTCAACAAGAAAGAGTTTGTCGATAGCCTGTTCGGTCGGACATTGGAGGGATGACCACTGCTATCCCCCCGCACGGCTCGCCATCCATCGCGCGTGTCCATGAACATGATGCCCTCGCAGGGGACTGTTAATCCCATTCCCGGCGATGCTCAAAGCTTCCGTGATCCATCGGCAACTTCACATCCTTCCACACTTTCCTGCGGCCAAGCCGTGGATTGTACTAATTTTACGATCTGAATGAAATCAAAAAAAATCAAAAAGGATAAGGTCAGCATCATCACCCTCGGATGCAGCAAGAACATGGTTGACAGCGAGGTGATGAGCGGACAATTGCGCGCGAACGAGATCAATGTGGTGCATGAGAACCCTGTCTCCGACCATAACATCGTGATCGTCAACACCTGCGGTTTCATCGATAAGGCCAAAGAGGAAAGTGTCAACACCATCCTCGAACAGGTCGAGTTGAAGAAAAAAGGTAAGCTGGAGAAAGTCTATGTCACGGGCTGCCTCAGTGAACGCTATATGAGCAGCCTCGAGGGCGAGATCCCGGAGGTGGATGCCTGGTTCGGAACGATGGACCTGCCGCGGATCCTGAAGCAGTTCGAGGCGGATTACAAGGCGGAGCTTGTCGGCGAACGGCTGCTGGCCACCCCCTCGCATTATGCATACCTGAAGATCAGTGAAGGGTGCAACCGCACCTGCTCTTTTTGTGCGATACCGCTCATGCGGGGCAAGCATGTCAGCCGGCCAAAGGATGAACTCGTGGCTGAAGCAAAGCGACTGGTCAGGTCAGGTGTCAAAGAGATCATGCTGATCGCACAGGAACTCACCTATTACGGACTGGATATCTACAAAGAACGGGCCCTTCCGGAGCTCCTGCATGCACTGGCGGACATCGAAGGCCTTCAATGGATCCGCCTGCACTATGCATATCCTCACAAATTCCCCCTCGAGATCATTGATGTGATGGCCCAGCGCGATAATATCTGCAACTATCTCGATATGCCCCTGCAGCATGCAAGCAACGCCATGCTCAGCGCGATGAAGCGACAGATCACCCGGGAGGAGATGGATGAACTGATCGGGCAGATCCGGCAACGGATACCGGACATTTGCCTCCGTACGACACTGATAGCCGGATTCCCCGGCGAGACGCGGGATGATGTCGAAGAGGTCAAGGGCTTCCTGGAAAAACACCGCTTCGACAGGGTGGGTGTCTTCACCTATTCACACGAAGAGGATACAAGCGCATATCGCCTCGAAGACCTGCTGTCGCAAGAAGAAAAAGAATCCCGCGCACAAGAGATCATCGAGTTTCAACAAGATATCAGCCTGGAAAAGAATCAGGAAAAGATCGGCAAGACCCTAAAGGTGCTGGTGGACCGAAAGGAAGCCGGCAGATACCTCGGCCGTACCGAATTTGACAGCGTGGAAGTCGATAATGAAGTGATTATCCAAACGAACGACAAACTGGTCATCGGGGATTTTGTTCACGTGCTCATCACCAAGGCATATGACTACGACCTGGAAGGGGAACTGGTCTGATCCGGTGCCAAATGGCCATGGATCCGGCTATCGGATGCGTAAAACCGGATCGGATCCAATGCCTCCATAGCCTACGGGCGGACGCACCGTCAGACCTGCAACAATTTTGAAACAACCGTAAACCTTCAAATGTGGATTGCGAAGCCCGGTTCCTGCCTTACCATGAGACGCACGCCTTCTCCCCCCTGGTACTCGACTACATCAGTGGGAAAGAGGCGCTCAGGCCGTTCTATCGGCATGCTCCCAACATGAGCGGACTGCACACTGCCATAGAAGAGCGCATGAACTTCCCCACCGACAGGCCGCTGCTCGTGGAGGCCATTCGAAAGACCCATGCCGGAACGGAACTCACCGCAAAGCAGAAAGCGAACATCCTGGCATTGTCGTCGCCCCAGACATTCACCGTCTGTACGGCACACCAGCCCAATATATTCTCCGGTTTCCTCTATTTCGTGTACAAGATCCTGCATGCCGTCAGGCTGGCGGAAGCCTTCAAGGAAGAGACGCCCGAATGCGATTTCGTGCCGGTCTTCTGCATCGGCAGTGAAGACAATGACCTCGATGAACTCAGCCAGTTCCGGCTACACGGCGTGAAACGAAAATGGGAAACCAAACAGGAGGGCGCTGTCGGCAGAATGAAAGTGGATAAGGGCCTGCTGGACCTCATCCTTCAGGTCGAAGCCGGTCTTGGCAGCGAACCTTTCGGTCATGAGATCTCGCAATTGTTGCGGGACGCTTACCCATTGGGTGCCAGTATCGCCGACGCGACGACCATGCTCATCCAGCGGCTTTTTGCAGACTACGGTCTGCTGGTGCTGCAACCCGACCAGCCGGAGCTGAAGCGGGCGATGATCCCTGTCTTTCGCGATGAACTGAATACGCAGCGATCCTTCCATGTCGTCAACGATACCATACGGCAGCTGGAGCCGTCATACAAGGTGCAGGTGAACCCCAGGGAGATCAATCTCTTCTATCTGGAGGAAGGCGGAAGGCACCGGATCCTTCGCGACAAGGATTCTTTCATCGTCGATGCCACTGCCCGAAGGTTCACATCTGCCGAGATCCTCGAAGAGCTCGATGCCCATCCTGAACGGTTCAGTCCGAATGTCGTGCTGCGTGGCCTGTATCAGGAGACGATCCTGCCGAACATCGCATTCATCGGAGGCGGATCTGAGATCGCCTACTGGCTTGAACTACAGGCCTTGTTCGATCATTACCGGGTTCCCTATCCGATGCTGGTCCTTCGCAACAGCTTCCTGCTGGTGACTCCCGTTGAGGCCGGATTGCTGGAGAAGTCTGGCTGGACAGCCGCAGCGCTGTTCAGATCGGAAATGGAACTTATGAACGACCTCGCGCGGCAGCAGGCAGGGGCTCCGCTCGATCTGCGACAGGAGATCTATGAAACAATCGAGCTGTTCAGGAGGATCAACGGCATCGCCGGGACGATCGACCCCACGCTTGTGAGGCATGTATCCGCCCTGGAGAAAAAATCGGTTGACCGTCTCCGTGAGTTGGAGAAAAAAATGTTGCGGGCGGAAAAGCGGAAGCATGAAGTCTCCGGCCAGCAGTTGCGGAAGATCCGGTCGGCATTGTTCCCCGGGAATTCCCTGCAGGAACGGTACGAAAACATCCTGCCCTACTACGCCCGTTACGGAAAGGACATCATCGACTGCATCCATCAGCACAGCAAAGGGCTGGAGATGGTGTTCGGATTGATCACCATCCGTTGATCGGCGCAACGGTCGTCTCTGGCTATCAGTATCCGTTGGCGTCGGCTTTGACATCCATCGACGTTTCACCTCCGCCACCGAATCTCCTGTTGGCCTCTTCGAGTATCGCGGCCGTGGCCGTGGCGCCCACCCTGGCGATGCCCGTCTCCATTGCGGCGAGCATCTCGTCCAGTGTCCGTATCCCTCCGGCAGCCTTGACCTGTACATCGGGCGCACTGTGTTTGCGCATCAGTATAAGATCAGGGATCGTAGCGCCCCGTGTGCTGAATGTCCCGTCGGCACCTTTCACATGACCATAGCCGGTAGACGTCTTCACGAATGCCGCATGCAGTTCGCTGCAGATGACGCAGAGCCTTATTTTCTGTTCGTCGTTGAGGTAATCATTCTCGAAGATCACTTTCAGGATGGCACCGTGTTGCACACACGCTTCGTTGATCTGCCGGATCTCTTCACGCACATAGTCCCACTGTCCGCCACACACTTTACCGATATTCACGACCATGTCTATCTCTGCCGCCCCGTCGCGGCAAGCCCTGGCGCATTCCGCCACTTTGATATCGGTTGTGGAGTTCCCATGCGGGAACCCGATCACCGAACAGACCTTCACGGAACTGCCCGCCACCAGCGCTGCTGCAGCCTGCACAGCATATGGCTTCACGCACACGGTGGCCGTCCGATAATGAACGGCAACCCTGCAGGCCTCTGCCAGGTCGTCGTCTGTTGCGGTGGGATGCAGCACCGAATGGTCGATCATTGCCGCAAGCGCAGTGGTTTTTTCATGCATCATCGGGACTGTGTTCATCTGTCGGATATTCAATATAATATTCAATAGAAACTTATTGTATGATGATTATAAGTTGTTTGTGATTTTCAATGAACCACATTTCTTTACCGGAGTGGCGGTGCCCGGTCTTCCGTTTGATGTCAAACCCTATATCATTTCAGTTGATCGTATCCGTTAGGCCAACCGTCATCATCCAGCTTCCCGGCTTTCATCAGCACTTCCTCTTCCATATCCTTTTTGAATTTTTCCAGGTTGCCTGCAATGGCGGGATCGGAGATCGAAAGTATCGAAGCGGCGAGGATGGCCGCATTCTTTGACGCATTCAGCGCCACTGTGGCAACGGGTATGCCGTTGGGCATCTGCAGGATCGACAACACTGAATCCCATCCATCGATCGAGTTGGAGGACCTCACCGGAACCCCGATCACCGGGAGTGTGGTCAGGGATGCAACCATCCCGGGAAGATGCGCCGCACCGCCAGCGCCGGCAATGATCACCGAGAGGCCCCGCTTCCGGGCGGTTCCGGCATAGTCGACCATCCGCATCGGGGTGCGGTGTGCCGACACCACGGTGACCTCATAAGGAATGCCGAAAGCCGTCAATTGTTCCGCTGCCGCCTGCATCACCGGCATGTCGCTGTCGCTGCCCATGATGATGCCGACCCTTGGCGCGATCGGTCCCGTCGATTCCGCTGCTGTTGCCATGGACTGGTATTTAAGTTTAAGTGTGCCTTATTTCTTTATGATTCCCTTGACTTTGAGTGTGTGCTTGATCTTATTGGCTTTGTGCTGTAGATCCCGCTTGTCGCTGCTGATGACCGTCACATGTCCCATCTTGCGACCCGGCCGCGTCTCGCGCTTACCGTAGATATGCACGAATGCATTTTCAATCTTCAGCACGTCTTCCAGGCCTTCATATACCGGTTCCCCTTCGTATCCGTGCTCTCCTATGAGGTTCAGCAACATCGATGGCAGGATGTTGTCGGTATTGCCAAGCGGATAGCCCAGGATGATCCGCAACAACATGTCGAACTGTGAACTGTAGTTGCCTTCGATGCTGTGGTGTCCGCTGTTGTGCACCCGCGGGGCCGTCTCGTTGACATACACGTTGCCGACATCATCCGTCAGGAGCTCCACCGCGAAGACCCCGGGTGATTTGAGGTTCCTGGCCACCGACAGCGAAATCGCCTCGGCTTTCCACATGATCTTTTCGGGGATGTTCGCAGGACAGATCTGGTAGTCGAGGAGGTTCAGCATCGGGTCGAACACCATCTCGACGGGTGGAAACAGTCCTTGTTCCCGGTTCGGACCGATGGCGACGATTATCGCCAGTTCCTTGTGGACGCGAATCATTTTCTCTAGCACCGAGGGTTCGTCGAATCCTTTTCCAAGGTCTTCTTCGGTCCGCATCATCAGCACCCCGCGGCCATCGTATCCTCCAACGGCCAGCTTCTGGACGGCCGGTAGAAACCCTCCTTCCGCCATCAGTTCATCCTTTCCCTGCAGGACCTTGAAGGCGGCAGTGGGGATTTCATGCTCACGGTAGAATTGCTTCTGCAGGATCTTGTTCTGTATGATGCCCAACGCCCTGGTGTTGGGATAGATCCGTTTGCCTTCCGCTTCCAGCTTTTCCAGCGCCTTCAGGTTCACGTTCTCGATCTCGATGGTGAGTGATTCCACATGCTGCCCGAAGGCAAGGACCGCATCGAAATCGCGTATGTCCCCTTTCACGAAATGGTCGCAGAGTGATGCTGCCGGACAATTCTCGTCGTTCTCCATCACCCAGGTCTCGACAGGATAGTTCGCCGCCTGCTGCAGCAGCATGCGACCTAGCTGTCCGCCGCCAAGGATACCTAATCTGATCATAATCGTCCTTTGAATCGTGAAGATAGCAAACAGGGGTAACATGGGGATTTGTTTGGTTATTTCATTGCGTATATTTGTGGCGATGACCCCCGATTATCCTCAAAAGCCGTTCTCCGACGAACGCAACCAGTATTGCCTCCTCATGGAGGTGCTTGCCATGGGTAACTGACCCTGCTGCCTTACCCGTTCACATACACATACCTTTCCTTTTCATTTTTTCTAAATCCATCAACATGGACACCAGCATGCCTGCGACGCCTGTACAAGGCTCCGAAACGGATTTCCTCCCGCTCGAAGGGACCGATCATATCGAATTCTATGTGGGCAATGCCAAACAGGCGGCCCATTACTACCGCACCGTGCTGGGTTTTCAGCCACTGGCGTATGCCGGTCCGGAAACGGGACTGCGCGACAGGGTGAGCTATGTGCTGCGGCAGCAGAAGATGCAGTTCGTGTTCACCACGTCGCTGCGGAGTGAAGGCGATGTTGCCGAGCATGTACATCGGCACGGCGACGGCATCAAGGTCATCGCACTTCGCGTACCCAACTCCGCAGGTGCCTGGGGGGAGACGACCCGCCGGGGCGGCAGGTCGTACATGGAGCCGAAGAGCATGGTCGACGCGCACGGCGAGGTCGTGGTCAGCGGCATCCACACCTACGGGGATGTGGTGCACCTGTTCGTGGAACGCAAGAACTATACCGGGACTTTCATGCCGGGCTTCAGGCCATGGTCGACCCCGTATTTCAGCAATGAGGAGACCGGCCTCCTCCATGTGGATCACTGCGTCGGTAACGTGGGATGGGGACAGATGGACCCGTGGGTGGATTTCTACCGCGATGTGATGGGCTTCAGGAACATCCTAAGTTTCGATGATTCGGATATTTCAACGGAATACTCCGCACTGATGAGCAAGGTCATGAGCAACGGCAACGGCTACGTGAAGTTTCCGATCAATGAACCCGCCGCAGGAAAAAAGAAATCCCAGGTGGAGGAATACCTCGACTTCCACAACGGCGAAGGTGTGCAGCATGTGGCCATGGCGACGAACGACATAGTCTCCACGGTGAAGGCGCTGCGGAGCCGCGGCATGGATTTCCTGCAAGTGCCTGTGACGTACTATGATGAGCTCTTCGACAGGGTCGGGGAGATCGATGAGGACATCGAACCGCTCAAGGAGCTGGGCATCCTGGTTGATCGGGATGACGAAGGGTATCTCTTGCAACTGTTCAGCAAACCCGTGGAGGACAGGCCTACGCTGTTCTTTGAGATCATCCAGCGAAAAGGAGCGAAGAGTTTCGGAAAGGGCAATTTCAAGGCGCTTTTCGAGGCCATTGAGCGTGAGCAGGGAATGAGGGGTAACCTTTAATTAGGATTTTATTTTGAGGATTTAGGATTATTTTGCAACACGGTCCTGTTTCATGCACCGGCTGACTGTTCATTTCCAAAGTCCTAATTTATGAACCTTATCCGATTGTCCTTAGCCACATCGATCCTTTTATCCTGTCATGCTTCTTCCCTGGCGCAGAATTCGTTTCTCGATTACCAGAAATCCTTCAATCGCGTATCTGAAGTTTTCCGACGGAAGGAGGATACCTTGAAGGCTCAGTTCAAGGCGCAGGATCTGGAATGGCCGGCGCGGAACATCTACATACGATCCTTCAAATACGACAGCGAATTGGAAGTGTGGATCCGCAACGATGTTGCCCAGCCATTCAAACTCTTCAAGGTCTACAAAGTCTGCGCCCTCGCAGGCACCCTCGGCCCTAAGCGCATGGAAGGGGACTATCAGGTGCCGGAAGGATGCTACTTCATCAATGATTTCAAGCACAACAGTGTCTACCATCTTTCCTTGGGGCTGAACTATCCCAACTCATCCGATAAGATCCTTTCAGATTCGCTGCAGCCGGGAAGCGAAATCTACATCCACGGGAGTTGTGTGACGACGGGCTGCATTCCCATCACCAACCCACAGATCGAAGAGCTTTATATCCTATCCCTCCATGCGCACAATGCGGGACAGGATTTCATTCCCGTCCATATCTATCCCGTCCGGTACAATGTCCCAAAGAGCATGCTGTACCTGGAGAATCTGATGAAGGAGGATAAGGACTTGAGGGCTTTCGAAGACCGGCTGAAAAAAGTCCATGACCATTTCGAGCAGCGAAAGAAACTGCCCGTGATCGGTATCAATGCCAAAGGGGACTACGTTGTCCTTTGACGGCAGGGCATTTCTCCGGCAAGCCCTCGGGCGGCGTCATTTCCGGAACAGCATCTGCACGGTCTCGGGTGTCTGTTGCGACAGTATGCGGTTTCTCCCACCGGCATGCCGTTGGATCACATCCTCGCTGTAATGGCGGATGGTCAGCAGCGAGAGCCCTTTTTCCACCTCCACATCGAAGATATCCGCTGCCGATAAGCATAACCGGTCGATTTTTTCGGGGTGCTCGTCGAGGCAAAGTTGCACCGAAACCGCACCTGATTGGATGAGGTTTGGTTTCAGTTTGAGTTTGTCGAGGATTCCGTAAAGCTTCGCCATGGGCTGCTCCCCCACGAAGGAGAAGTCCTTGGAATGCAGATGCAGCAAGGCCTGTGCGTGTTTCCAGACGATGATGGGGGGCAGGCCGGAAGGCCTCTGCTCATGGATCACCGTACCCGGCAGGGATGGGTCGGAAAAGCATTTCACCAGCAGTTTGATCTTTTTATTCTGCAGGGGCTTGATCGTCTTGGGATGGATCACCTGAGCGCCATAGTATGCCATCTCGATGATTTCGGAGTAGTCAAGTTCGCTGATGCGCACAGCCTCCGGCACGAGCTTCGGATCGGCGCTCATCACGCCTTCCACATCCTTCCATATCGTCAGATTCTCCGCATCGAGGAGATTGGCAAAAACGGCCGCACTGTAATCACTGCCTTCACGACCCAGGGTCGTGCTCTCATTTTCATCGGTCGATCCGATGAACCCCTGCGTGACGACGATGTCCACGGTTCGGAAAAGCGGGAGTACCCCGCTGGCGGTCTGTTGTGCCGTGACGGTCCAGTCGATGCCGGCATCCCTGAAATGATCGTCGGTGCGAATGATGTCGCGCACATCCATCCATTCGGCAAGATGTCCCTGCTCTTTGAGGTACGCATGCACGATAGCGGTGGACAGCAATTCTCCGATGCATACGATCTGGTCGTAGTAATAGTCATATCCGCGTACCGGCCGGTCATGCAGCAGCCATTCGACTTCGGTGAAGAAGGATGAGAGCCTTTCCCGGGCCGCTGGCAGCTCCTTCAGCAGGAGCCGGGATGCCATCTCCAAATGATTGTCCCTGACAGCATGGAACAGGTCGAGTGCTTCCTGGCGGTTGCCCTTGAAGAAGGCAACGGCGACTTCCTCCAATGCGTTGGTCGTCTTGCCCATGGCGGATATGACCACCATGATCTTTTGGCCAGTATGTAGCCGCAGGATTCTTTCCGCACTCCTGACCCTTTCTGCATCCTGCACGCTGGCGCCGCCGAATTTAAAAACTATCATGTACGCTTTTTTGTATTTGAATGCGAGCTCTTGCAAAGGTCGTTATTTCATTGTGTCAGTGGCGTAAAAGCCGCTTTTAAATGATGTATCAATGCCTTACTTTTGTTCGCACCCATAAACCAGGCAGATATGATGGTCAATCGCAACGTACGTACGCTGGATGAATTCACGATCCAGCAGATGCGAGACTTTCCCAACGCAACGGGGGAGTTGTCCAATCTTTTGAGGGATATCGGCCTGGCGGCAAAACGGGTCAATGTGGAGGTGAACAAGGCGGGGCTGGTTGACATCCTGGGGGATGCCGACATGGTGAATATTCAGGGCGAGGATGTCAAGAAGCTGGACGTGTATGCGAACAACCAGTTCATGGGCGTCTTGAAACACGGCATCAGCTGCGCCGGGATCGGCAGCGAGGAGATCGATGATTTCATCGCATTCGATGATCCGGTGAGCAACAACTCCAAGTATGTCGTGATGTTCGATCCGCTTGACGGCAGCGGCAATATCGACGTGAACGTATCGATAGGCACGATCTTCGCCGTATACCGAAGGGTCACCCCCAAGGGTGCGCCCGTCACCCGCGAAGATTTTCTGCAGGCCGGCATCCGTCAGGTGGCTGCAGGATATATCGTCTACGGATCATCCACCATGATGGTGTACGCCACCCGCAGGGGCGTCAACGGCTTCACGCTGGACCCCTCGATCGGTGAATTCTCCCTCAGTCATCCTGATATCCGGTGCCCGGATTTCGGAAGGATCTATTCCGTCAACCACGGGAATTTCTTCCGCTATGAGAAACCCGTGCAGGCATATATCGATCATTGCCAGCGAAAGGACAAGCATAACGGTGGCCCCTACACGCAACGGTATATCGGCAGCATGGTGTCTGACCTCCACCGGAACCTCATAAAGGGCGGGATATTCATGTATCCCGGGACGACTGACAAGCCCGGTGGGAAACTGAGACTCATGTATGAGTGCAATCCATTTGCGTTCATAGTCGAAGTGGCGGGCGGCCGCGCCACCGATGGAACACAAAGGATCCTGGACATCGTGCCGACAGGCCTGCACCAACGCAGCCCCCTCTTCATCGGCAGCCGGGGTATGATGGATGAAATGGACGGATTCCTGGGTAATGACCCGGATTAGCGCATAAGAAGGAAAATGAATATCATGCGGAAGAAGATCATGGAGGTCAGCGAACTGCGTAAAAGCTACGGGGATTTCGAAGCCGTGAAAGGCATCAGTTTCGACGTGTATGAAGGGGAGATCTTCGGCCTTTTGGGACCGAATGGCGCTGGGAAGTCCACCACCCTGGAGATCATGGAGACCCTCCGCACAAAGACCTCCGGGCAGATCCTGATCGATGGCATGTCAATCGACGATGAACCGGAAAAAATCAAAAGGATCATCGGCGTGCAACTGCAAAGCTCGGGCTTCTATCCGGGACTCACCCTCACGGAATTGATCACACTGTTCAACGGACTCTACAACGAGTCTGTCGACCCCGTCGCGCTGCTGTGCACCGTGAACCTCGAAGACAAGGCCGGCAGCCGCTATAAATCCCTCAGTGGCGGACAGCAGCAACGTTTCTCCATCGCCACGACACTGATCAATAACCCAAGGATCATATTCCTGGATGAACCCACCACGGGTCTCGATCCGCAAGCCCGCCGAAACCTA
>CAJBPC010000301.1 GCA_903957405.1 uncultured bacterium
CCTCGAATTAAAGCATGCTAACATCTACCAGGGTCAGTCACAGATCCTGCAGGACGTAAACATATCGGTGGAAGAGAGCGAATTCGTTTACCTCGTGGGCAAAACGGGCACGGGCAAGTCCAGCTTGTTGAAAACGCTTTACGGAGAGTTGCCCCTGACTGAAGGGGAAGGCATGGTTGCCGGATATGACCTAAAGGACCTGACTTGGAAAACCGTCCCTTACCTCAGGAGGAATATCGGCATCGTGTTCCAGGATTTTCAGCTGCTGTCTGATCGCAATGTACAGGATAACCTCCGCTTCATACAAGAGGCTACAGGTTGGAAGGACAAGAAGCTGATGGATGAAAAGATCAACGATGTGCTTGACAAAGTTGGGCTCAAAACGAAGGGGTTCAAGTATCCATTTGAATTGTCTGGTGGTGAGCAGCAGCGGGTAGACATCGCCAGGGCGCTGTTAAACTCTCCCAAACTCATACTTGCGGATGAGCCCACCGGAAACTTGGATCCCGAGACTACGGAAGAGGTCATGTATCTGTTGGTGCAGATTTGTCGCGACTACAAAACGGCCATCGTCATGGCAACGCATGACTACAACGTGATCACTAAGTTCCCGGCGCGAACCATTAAAACTGAACGGGGTAGGGTATTGGACAATGCTACCATATCCATGAGATAAGCCTTCTGGCATCCGATTCGCTGTTGTAATACATGTTCATCATGTTTTCCCGTAGTGTGATCTCCTCATCGTCGAAGGATTTTCTGAACAATTGCATGATCAGCGATTTGAAGGCTCCTGCGCTTCCGGCTTCATGACAGGCCGCTTCTAGATGCGTGCCCTGTAACATTTTTTCATTTCCGATGACATGTCTCCCGCAGAAGACAGCATTTAGCAGTTTGAATTTCACTCCTGTGGTTGAAAATGAAGGAAGGATATGGATTTGAGCCTTTTGAATGAGGTCCTGAAGCTCCTTATCAGACGGGTCAGAGACGATGCAGGTGTGTTGCTTTTTGTGTGCCAGCCTTTGCAAAAAGGCCGATGGTTTTTTGCCGGCGACTACGAAAGGGATCTTCAGATCGTTAAAAACTTCTTTCAATAACCAAACGACGGATTTTTCATTCTCCGGTATGGAGAGATTACCATGATACAGGCAAAAATTCCCAAGCCCCTCTTTGCATAGCGGGAAAGCCCATCCCGTAAAAGCAGGCAATGGCCGTACATCAGAACCCGGCGCCAGCATGCGGTATGAAGCGGCATCCCGGTCTGATATCGCTAAAAAAACAGCTTTTCCTGAAAGAGACTTTTCATATGAAAGCAGCAGTCTGCTCTCAAACAGGCAATAGAATTTTTTCAAGAGGGATCTGCAATTATCCGCCAGTTGATTGTAGTAATCGTGTTCCAGGTTATGCATTCGAACGAAGCATTTTCGTCCATCCAGATCACCGGTATGCAGAAAATATGTTGTGTGGATGCCTTCAAAGAGGATCGGATGGTCGTCCTTTTTCAGATTTTCAAGGAGGAGTGGATTCGCCCTTGACGTGACGATGTAGGGTAGTTTCATGGAAACGCCTTTGTGGCCTTCCATTCTCTTGTAGTAATCCACGTCAGCACAATACTTGTCAAGTTCGGGCTGCCGACCCCTTCCGTAGTCGAAACAATGCAGATGTACTGTGACCCCTGCCGCATGCAGGGCCCTTATCTTATGAAACATTTCACTCGCTCCTCCGTAGTCGGGAGGATACGGTACATCCAGGCATACTACGTGTAAATGTTTCTTCAAGATTTTTTAATTTTTTGTAGCAATCCAGCAACGATCCTACTTCTTTTTGCCAATTCAGCACCCTCGCGGCTACCAGGCAGTTTTCAACCATTTTACTATGTAAGAACTCATTTTCGATCAATTTGTTCAATGATGAGGCAATATTGACCGAGGAATGTTCATCGACCATCAAGGCGACCCCGTACTGATCGTTCAACTCGCGATATGCTTGAAAATTACTGCAGATCTGTGGCACGCCGGCTTGTATGAAGTCGAAGAATCTATTCGCCAGGGAATATCTGTTGTGCATGACCGAGCCGTCGAAGAGACTGATGCCGATGAAAGCGGTTCGTGTCAGGGGCGGAAGATCGACTGGCAGCAGTTTGCCTTTAAGGAAAACCCGGTCTTCCAGTCCATTCGTACGGATAAGCTTCCGAACCTGCTCCACGAAATTCCCATCGCCATAAATATGTAAGGGCATCTGTACCCATTTCATGGCAGGGATGAGCTGTTCAAAACAACGGCCCTCGTTCACCGCACCCTGATAGAGGATGAATCTCCCCCTGTTCGATAGAAGATGGTGTTGTTGATCAAGGGGCATGTTCCGCACCACTGAATACGACACGCCATACGCCTTGTGATAGTGCTCCGCGATCATGCTGCTGACGGTGTATCCGTTTTCAAAGCGCGGGACGCAGTATTTTTCAATGGCAGTCCACACCCATTTCACGAGGGGCCTCCTTGCAACTTCTTTCATTTCACAGAAAAGTTCATGCGCATCAAACACCCTTGGTATCTTTTTGACGCGCGACAGGAAGTAGCAAGGAAGGATGGTGTCAAGGTCTATCGCGCAGATGATATCTGTCTTTTGCGCCAGCAGCCAGCAAAAAAGCCGCAGATTGAATTCGGCGTAGAAGAGGAATCCTTTGTGGAAGGCGCACCGAATCCTATGCTGATGGTAAGGTGTTTGTGCCAGCTGCGCTGAGCCCTTGAGCTGTCTGCCGACCAGCGTCACCTGGTATCCGGCTTCCGCCAGAGAACCGCAGATGCGGATCATGCGCTGGTCATGGACCAGGTCGTTTGTTACCGTAAAACAAATCGTCTTCACGAAAAAAGGGTTTTAGGGTCCAAATGGTTTCTGAGATTTTAATTTTCGGCAGGGGTACATCAATTATTCCGATTGAATTTTCTTTGGTTCCCGAAATTTAACTATGTTCGACCTTTAAAACCAAAAAAATGGATAACTATCAACAAAACCCCTCGGATACGGCGCCTGTTGCTCGTCCAACTTTCCTGACAGTACTGTGTATCCTGACTTTCATAGGCAGTGGTTGGGGAGTGATCAGCAACGTGAATTCATATTTCTCCGCCGACAAGATAAACACGGAAGCGGTGCGAAAGGCTATGGACTCCGCATCAACGACCATTGCGATTCAATCCGACGGCAATACGCCCGGAGCGAAAGTAGTGGAAAAGGTGATGTCAGGAGCATCAGATATTATGGTTCCGGAGAAGTTGAAGAATAATGCTCTGCTGATGACCATCGCCAATCTACTGACGCTGGGTGCCGGTTTCTTGATGTTCCAGCAAAAAAAGACCGGGTTTTGGCTCTACCTGCTCGGTGTGGGATTCAGCATCGCCGTACCCTTGCTGGTTTATGGTGCAGGCAATATCGTGAGTTTGATCTCCAGCATGTCATATGGATTTTTCGGAGTTCTTTTTGCAGTTTTATATGCCATGAACCTCAAGCATATGCGCTGATCGATCTATCTTTTTTGTAAGAAACCCGGGAAATCTACTTCCGGGTTTTTTCTTTTTGTTTTTTCCCTACCTTTGCCGCGAAATATATTATAGATAATAATTGGATGCAAAAAAATCGAGATGCCAACAATCACTACTGAGACAAAATCCAGGATTTTTGCCGAATTCGGCGGTAACGCAAAAAATACAGGTTCTATCGAGGGCCAGATCGCACTGCTGACAGAAAGGATCAACCACATTGCACAGCACCTTCAGAAAAACAAGAAGGATTTCTCCTCCCACAGAGGCCTGATGGCGATGGTCGGACAGCGGAAACGCCTTCTGATCTATCTAAGCAAGCACAATCTTTCCAGCTATCGTGCACTGCTAGAGAAGTTAGGTCTTAGGAAATAACCCCAAGGCTGTACATGTCTGATCCCAACTGAAAAGTTGGGTTTCGGCTTTTTAGCGCATCCTTTAAACAAACAAGCTAATGCTTCAACAACCGATTCAATCCACGATTGATCTAGGTAACGGCCAGGTCATAACCATAGAAACAGGAAAGCTGGCACGCCAGGCCGATGGTTCCGTCACAATCCGTCAGGGAAAATGTGTCATATTGGCCACCGTTTGTGCCAATAAAGAACCAAAGGAAGGTCAGGATTTCTTTCCGCTTTCCGTTGATTACATGGAGAAATTCTCCTCTGCAGGCCGCATACCGGGATCGTTCTTTAAAAGGGAAGGCCGTTTAAATGACTATGAGATTCTTGTAAGTCGTCTCGTCGACAGGGCACTTCGTCCACTATTTCCTGAAGATTATCTCTGTGATGTGCAAGTCGTCATTACGCTGGTATCTTCGGATCCTGAAGTGATGCCGGATTCCCTTGCATGTCTTGCCGCTTCGGCAGCCCTTGCCGTGTCTGACATCCCCATCAAAGAGATCATCTCGGAAGTGCGGGTAGCGAGGCTTGACGGTAAATTCATCGTCAATCCGATGCGGAGCGAAATTGAAAAGTCAGACATGGACTTCATGATCGCTGCCACTGATAAGAATCTGATGATGGTGGAAGGCGAATCCCAACAGTGCAGCGAAGAGGATTTCATCAAAGCCCTCGAAATTGGACATGAAGCCATCAAAGCCCAGATCAATGCGCAGATAGCGTTGAGGGATAAGGTCGGCGTGAAAATCAAACGCGATTACACGAAACCGGTTCAAAAAGATGAACTGATTGAAAAAGCGGCAAACTTCGCCAAAGAAAAAATCCGTGCCATCGCCCGGTCAGCCAGCAGCAAAAATGACAGGTCTCTCGCCTTCGATCAGTTGAAGAAAGAACTGGTCGAGTCACTTGGTTCGGAAGTGGCCGATGGTGACAAGAAGCTCATGAAGAAATACTTCGAGGACCTGAAATGGGAAATCGTACGGGATGTCATCGTGGACGACAGGATCAGGCTTGACGGCAGGAAACTCGATGAGGTTCGTGCGCTCAACATGGAAGTCGACGCACTGCCTTCTCCACATGGAGCGGCATTGTTCACTCGCGGTGAGACACAGTCACTTACAACAGTCACCTTCGGTACTCCTTTAGATGAACTGCTGGTGGAAAGTGCTGCCAAATCTGTTTACAGCAAGTTCATACTGCATTATAATTTCCCGCCATATTCCACCGGAGAGGTGAAATTCCTACGCGGCCCCGGTCGGCGCGAGGTAGGTCATGGCAACCTTGCACTTCGTTCGCTCAAGCAAATGATGCCCGGTAACGATTACGCATACACGGTAAGGATCGTGAGTGATATCCTGGAATCAAATGGTTCATCTTCCATGGCAACGGTTTGCGCCGGTTCGCTGGCATTGATGGATGCAGGTGTTCCGATCCCCAAACACGTAGGTGGTGTCGCAATGGGTCTGATCACCCGCCAGGATGGCAAGTACGCGATTCTTACGGATATCCTCGGAGATGAGGACC
Source organism: uncultured bacterium (assembly GCA_903957405.1). GTDB lineage: Bacteria > Bacteroidota > Bacteroidia > Chitinophagales > Chitinophagaceae > Pollutibacter. The sequence continues at coordinate 5,462 of CAJBPC010000301.1, forward strand.
ATCTGGGAGATATGGACTTTAAAGTGACCGGTACCCGGGACGGCATATGCGGAATCCAGATGGATATCAAGATCGACGGCCTAAGCATGGAAACCATGCGAGAAGCTCTCGAACAAGCCAGAAAAGGCCGTCTTCACATCCTTGATGCCATGTATGATTGCATTTCCGAAGCACGCAATGAGGTGAAGGCACATGCACCGCGGATGATCAAACTCTTCATCGACAAGGAGTTCATAGGTGCGATCATCGGCCCACAGGGAAAGATCATACAGGAAATCCAGCGCGAAACCGGTACGACCATCAATATCGAAGAAGTCGGCAACCAGGGTGAAGTGAGTGTGTTCAGCCAGGCTAAAGAAGGACTCGACAAAGCTGTGGCTTGGATTCGTGGCATCGTTTCCGTTCCTGAAGAAGGGGAAGTATATGATGCAAAAGTGAAATCCATCATGCCTTATGGCGCTTTCGTGGAGTTCCTCCCGGGCAAACAAGGCCTTCTCCACATCAGCGAAGTTAGCTGGAAGCGTCTCGAATCCCTTGCCGGGGTCCTCAGTGAAGGCGATACGGTCAAAGTGAAACTCATCGGAGTCGACCACAAGACAGGTAAATTCAAACTCAGCAGTAAGGTGCTGATGGCAAAACCGGAATTCACCCGAGAGGGTGGAGGACAAAGGCCTCCAAACGAAAACTAAAATACAGGCCATCTGAAAAG
>CAJBPC010000302.1 GCA_903957405.1 uncultured bacterium
ATTCAGCAATACTTATCGTACTCTTTATCTTAATTTTTAACATAAAAAAAGCTGCCGATCGGCAGCTTTGAGTGAAGTAGATAAAAGGTGGCGTCAGTGGCTGACGGCGGCTTTCATTTGCTTGGCGGAGGCTATCATCTCCTTAAGGGATGAGAGGGAGGGAACCCTGCCGCTGAGCATGTACTTGTCATTGGTCTCAGTGAGTTTGGCGTGGAGCGATTCCGGATTTCTGTTGCCCAGTTCCTTTACCGTATCGACACCCGCAGCCTCCAGCAGCTCTGAGAATTGTGCGGCGATACCTTTGATGCGGAACAGGTCGGCATGGTTCACCCATGTCAGGATGAGCGAGTCCGGAATTCCCGTTTGCGTGGCGATGGAATCCCTTCCTTTTTTTGTTCCGCCTGCTGTCAATAGATTTTCCGTCGTACGGATCCCGATGGCCTGCAGTTTCTTGGCATAAGTCTCACCGATGCCTTCGATTTCTATGATTTTATAAGACATAAGGAAAAATTTGTGGTCAAGTTAGCAGAACCATTAAGAAAAATGCCAAAATTTGACTTGAAAATGGCCATGGTGCATGAAAATGTACAACTTCCCGCAATGCACCTACCTTGTATCGGCGGCATTAAAAAACCCGGGAATGCACTGCAGATCAGCTGCCTTGTGCATTTCCGGGCCAGTATTAGTCGTCGGAGGAGATCAGTTCATCGGCGCCAAAGGGATGTCTCTTTTCAACATGTCGTTGCGGTTAGCCATCTCCCAGGCGGTATGGAAAACGAGCTTTGCACGCTTGGCGAGCAAGGGGTAGTTGATTTTATCAGGCGTGTCGGTCGGTTTGTGGTAATCCGCTTTCAACATACCATCATAATAAAAGATGATCGGAACGCCTTTCCGAGCGAAATTATAGTGGTCACTCCGGAAATAGATGCGGTTTTTGTCATTCGGGTCAGTGAATTTGTAGTCCAGTGTAAGCTTCGTGAATTTTGTATTCACAGATTCGCTCACCGGTTTCAGCTCAGTGCTGATTTTATCATCACCAACGACATAAATGTAGTTGAGTGTGTCCCCTGTCATCCTTTCAGTATCGGTTCTTCCGATCATGTCGATATTCAGGTTGGCGGTCACTTTTTCGAGCGGTACGGTTGGATGATCTGAATAGTATTCTGACCCCCAGAGGCCTTTTTCTTCTCCGCTGACGGCCATGAAGATGATGCTTCTGCGCGGACCCTTTCCTGCTGCTTTTGCTTTGACGAATGCCTCTGCGATCTCCATGACACCGACAGTGCCTGAACCATCGTCATCTGCTCCATAATAAATGACGTCTCCACGTTTCCCGAGATGATCGTAGTGTGCCGATAGCACGAGGTACTCATCTTTTTTATCAGTTCCTTCGATCACTCCCAGGACATTGCTGCTTTCCAGGAAAATTGTTTTCTTCCTGAAATCCAATTCCGTGTTCACAGCAATTACAGAAGGCAAGACTTGTTTCTTTTTTCCTGTCTCTTTGATCTCATTCCACTCTTTTCCAAAGATGATCGCTGCGGCCTGGTCGGATATGGTGTAAATATTGGGTGACAGCGCGGGTTTGAATAATTCGGTGAACATTGACCCTAACTGGGGTGTGGCCCTTCTCGGGAAACCCGCACCGACCATCAGCACGGCTGCTGCTCCTTTTTGTTGTGCTTGCTGAGA
>CAJBPC010000303.1 GCA_903957405.1 uncultured bacterium
ATCTTTTCTGGTTGATAAAACCCATTCGTTTCCCTATATAGATAAAAATGGTATCATGTACGTTCAAGCGAATGGCTGGCCGTACTGACTGCAGGGGTTACCCTTTTTGCCGATATGAGCTGGTGGTAAGCCTTCTATTCTTTCATGTTCGATGTATGTTTTTTTTGGCGAATCATACATGAGCTTGCGCGCTGCGGTCGAGGGTGTCCATGTGGGAACAGGTCGGGATGGGGCGTGATGCATGCCTACTGTGCGTCTATGGTTTATACAGTCTAGTCCAGCAGATCAGGTCTTCTTTGTGATGTTCTGGAGATGGCTTGATCGTGGCGCCATTCTTCGATCTTACGGTGGTCACCGCTGAGCAGGATATCCGGGACTGTATGGCCGCGAAAATCGACGGGTCGGGTATATACGGGAGGGGCGAGGAGCTTATCCTGGAAGGAATCGAAAAGGGCGGATGTTTCATCGTTCAGAACCCCCGGCAGGAGCCTTCCGATGGCATCCACGACCACTGCCGCTGCGAGTTCTCCGCCGCTGAGGACGTAATCCCCAATGCTGATCTCTCTGGTCACCCAATGCTCGCGGACACGTTCATCGATGCCTTTGTAATGTCCGCATATGAGCAGTAGCCGGCCCTGCATCGAAAGCCGGTTTGCAATTGACTGGCTGAATCTTTCGCCATCGGGCGTGAGGAAGATGATCTCGTCGTAGGGTGCTTCTGCCGATAGTTCCTCTATCGCTTTCACCAGCGGTTCGCACATCATTACCATGCCTGCCCCCCCGCCGAATTGATAGTCATCCACCATGCCGTATTCATTCACCGCCCATTTCCGGAGTTGATGGACACGCACCTCCAAAATACCTTTTTCCTGTGCACGCTTCATGATCGAGTGAGCGAACGGGCTTTCCAGTAATTCCGGCAGCACGGTGAGGATGTCAATGGTCATGTTGTAAAGGTAAAAGTTAATCGGATGCAGCCTGTCGGTATCGCGATCCATTTCCTGTCGCAGCTTGTCCTTTTGCATTTCCCCGGCTTTGATGACCATTCATCTTTAGCAACTTGCCAGTCACCACTTTACAACCATACGCGACTGCTATTCTTTGTTTACTTTTATGGTATGAAGTTCGCTGATATTTTTTCACTCGCATGGCGCACCGTGCGGGGCAACCGTCTAAGGACCGGTATCACTGTGGCGATCATCGCCTTCGGCATCATGGCGTTGGTGGGCATCATCACCGCCATTGAAGCGATGAACAACAGCCTTCGCGACAGTTTCTCCACCATGGGTGCGAATGCCTTCAGTCTGCGCTATAAGGAAAGAAGCATCCGGATGGGTGGCAGAAGTGAGGTCCGTCAGACGGATACGCGGGTGAGGAAGGAACGGAAGTCCAATACCGGGAAGATCATCACGTATGAGGAGGCCCGCAGATTCAAGGCACAGTATGAATTCCCCGCAAAGGTGAGCATTGGCCTCAACGGCGCAAGAAGCCAGACGGTGCTCTTCGGGAACAAGAAAACCAATCCTACGGTGTCCATCAATGGCGGCGACGAAAACTACCTGCAGCTGAACGGATATGACATCGCCTACGGAAGGAATTTCAACCGTGCGGATGTGGAAAGCGGGCGAAACATCTGTGTGATCGGTAGCGACGTGGCCGTAAAACTCTTTGGTGAAAAACAGGAAAGGGCGCTTGACCAGGTGATCCGCGTCGGCAGCAATAAATACAGGGTCATCGGCATCATGAAGGAGAAAGGGTCGAGTGCGTTTTTGCAGGCCGACAACGTGGTTTTTTCAACATACACGAATGTGCGCCGGCTGTACAGCAATAAGAATCAGTCTTATTCCATTGCCGTGATGGTGGATGATGTCAACCGCATGGGCAGTGCCATCGGGGAGGCTGAAGGTTCGTTCCGGCCGATCCGAGGGCTGGCGGTGACGGATGATAATAATTTCTACGTAGACAAAAGTGACAGTATCGCGGAGACTTTCATAGGCTTGCTGGGAACCATCTCTGCGGC
>CAJBPC010000304.1 GCA_903957405.1 uncultured bacterium
AAGACTCTTGGATGCAAGCAGCCATGAGGACATTCCGTACATCCTTCCGGGATTCGTCGATGCCCACATCCACATAGAGAGTTCCATGCTGATCCCCTCCGAATTCGCCCGCCTGGCGGTTGTCCACGGAACCGTCGCCACCGTCAGCGACCCCCATGAGATCGCCAACGTGTGTGGAATGGACGGAGTGAATTTCATGATCGACAACGGCCTTCTTACCCCATTCAAATTCTATTTCGGAGCACCGAGCTGCGTGCCCGCTACGACTTTTGAAACGGCGGGAGCACAACTTGACAGCGACGATGTGGAGCGACTCCTCGACCGTTCCGAAATAAAATACCTCAGTGAGATGATGAATTTCCCCGGGGCGTTGCATGGCGACCCGGAAGTCTTGAAAAAAATCGAAGCCGCCCTGAAAAGAGGGAAGCCCGTCGACGGACATGCTCCCGGACTCAGGGGTGAAGATGCCAGACGGTACATCGCCCGAGGCATCTCCACCGATCATGAATGCTTCACCCGCGAAGAGGCGCTGGACAAACTCCAAGCCGGCATGAAGATCATCATCCGGGAAGGCAGCGCCGCCAAGAACTTCGATGCCCTCATCGACCTGTTGCAGGATCATCCTGACTCCATGATGTTCTGCAGCGACGATAAACATCCTGACAGCCTCGTGGAAGGACATATCAATACGCTCTGTGCAAGGGCGGTGGCGAAGGGGATCGACCTGTTCAAGGTGCTGAAAGCCGCCTGCATCAATCCGGTACTGCACTATGGCCTGGAAGTCGGACTGCTGCGTGTCGGCGACCCGGCCGACTTCGTGATGGTCCGCGACCTGGTCGATTTCGAGGTCGCAGAGACATGGATCGACGGCCTGTGTGTGGCAAGGAAAGGGATCTCCCTGATTGAAAGCAACGCATCGGCACATGGTGGCGGAAACGGACAACCGAAAAACGCCGTCACCCCCGTGAATAATTTCTCCTGCAGGCCACGCAGCACCGAAGACATCGCCTTTCCGGCAAACGGATCGGTCATCAGCGCACATCCCGTGATAGAGGCCTTCGACGGCCAGCTGATCACAGGCCGGCTGGATCTGTGTCCAACCCTGGACAACGACCATTGGGTGTCGGACCCATCAAGGGACATCCTGAAGATCATCGTGGTGAATCGGTACCATGAAGCGCCCGTCGCCAAGGCCTTCATCCGCAACTTCGGACTCAGAGAAGGTGCGATGGCATCCTCAGTGGCGCATGACTCACACAACATCGTAGCAGTAGGTGCCGATGATGAAAGCCTTTGCCGTGCCGTGAACCTCGTCATCGCACACCGGGGTGGCGTGGGTTTCGCCGGCGGACAAACAGAAATGGTCGTTCCGCTCCCCGTCGCAGGACTCATGAGTATGGATGACGGATACCTCGTCGCGGAACAATACACAAAAATCGACAAGGCCGCAAAAAATGCCGGCAGCACACTTGCCGCGCCCTACATGACACTCTCCTTCATGGCCCTGCTGGTCATCCCACACCTCAAGCTCAGCGACCTGGGCCTATTCGACGGTGACCAATTCGGAATGATCGATAATGCCTGACCTCCCGAAACGCTGATGTGATGCCACAACCGACAAAAGTCAAGAATACCTGGAGACAGAAACTCTTCACCATCGTCTTCGAAGCCGACACAAAGGCCGGAAGGACATTCGACATCACCCTGCTCATCCTCATCGTCTTAAGCGTGGCAAACGTGATGTTAGAGAGCATTCCCGAATATCAACAACGCTTTGGCCGCATACTGTATCAGGCAGAGTGGCTATTCACCATATTGTTCACCATCGAATACACGCTCAGGCTGCTCTCCGTAAAACACCCAATAAAATATGCCACAAGCTTCTATGGGGTGATCGATCTGCTATCCATCCTGCCGACCTATTTCAGCCTGATTTTCCCGCAAAGCGGATTTCTGATGGTGATCCGATCGCTTCGCCTGATGAGGATCTTCCGTGTTTTCAAGCTCTCCCGCTACATCCGTGAGAGCATGGGCATCGTCCTCGCCCTGAAAGCCAGCGCCCGACGCATACTCGTATTCCTCTCATTTGTCGTATTGCTCAGCATCATACTCGGAACCATCACCTATGTGGCGGAGAATCCTTACAACGAAGGCTTCACCAGCATCCCCCAAAGCGTGTACTGGGCGGTGGTGACCATCACCACAGTGGGATACGGCGACGTGTCACCCGTCACCGTTGTCGGGAAAATGCTGGCATCGCTGATCATGCTGCTGGGATATGCGATCATCGCTGTACCCACAGGCATCGTGACGGTGGAACTGTCGAAGAGCGCAAAAAGAGACCCGCACCACACACAGGCCTGTCCAAACTGCTCACACGGAAGCCATGACCCTGATGCGGCCTACTGCAAGCTGTGCGGACATGCGCTGAATGCATCGGAATGAATGTCCATTTTTCCGGATACGCAATTCAGCGTACACCTGACGTCGAAACTCGAAGTTTCCGTATTCCTCACATTCGCCTTACTTTCGAATACCAACAGTTATATTCAAACTTATCATGCCCATGTCAAAACATGTCTGTGTCATAGGTGCCGGGCCATCCGGCATCACGGCTGCAAAGAATCTGCTGGATGAAGGCCTTGACGTCACCGTCTTCGATCACGGCAGTGATGTGGGCGGCAACTGGGTGTTCACCGAAGAAGAAGGCCACAGCTCCGTATTCGAGACCACCCATATCATCTCGTCAAAGACCCTGAGTCAATATGAAGACATGCCTATGCCGGATGACTATCCTGACTATCCGTCTCACCGGCATCTGGCAACATATTTTCGGGACTATGCAATGAAATTCAACCTCTACCCGCATATTCGATTCCGCACACTTGTCAAACACTGCGAACGCCTCACTGATGGAAGATGGCAGGTGGATACCCTTCACGAAGGGAAGCCTGACAGCCAGGTATTCGATGCACTCTGTGTCTGTAACGGCCACCATTGGCTACCACGCATGCCCCGGTATCCGGGAAATTTCCAGGGTAAGTTCATGCACTCGCATTCCGTGAAAAGATTCTCCGACTTCAAAGACCAGCGGGTACTGGTGATCGGAGGCGGCAACTCCGCTTGCGATGTGGCCGTGGAAGCCAGCCGGGTCGCATCCTCTGTGGATATCAGCTGGCGCAGGGGATACTGGATCGCACCGAAGTTCATCATGGGACAGCCGGCAGATAAATTCAGTGAGCGTATCAACTGGCTGCCACGCTGGCTTTGGCAGCAGCTCTCGGCACTGAGCCTGCGATTCCGGAACGGACGAAACACGCAGTACGGATTGCCGGAACCGGAAGGACCACTGGGGTCTCATCACCCAACCATCAACGAAGACCTATTCTTCACCATCCGACACGGAAAGATCAAACCACGACCCGACATCGAAAGACTTGACGACAAAAAAGTGCAGTTCACAGACAAAAGCATCGGGGAATATGACACCATCGTCGCCTGTACCGGTTATATCATCTCCCACCCTTTCTTCGACAAGCAATTCATCGACTACAGTGAAGGGGAAGTGAAGCTCTGGCTTCGTATGTTCCACCCCGATATCGAAAATTTGTACTTCATCGGACTTTTCCAGCCACTGGGCTGCATCTGGCCGGGTTCCGAATTGCAAAGCCGGCTGATGGCACGACACCTCTCCGGACGGTGGAAGCGGCCCGAAAATGTCGGTAGGCTTGCCGAAAAGGAATTGCATCACCCAGACTTCAGACAGATCGACACCCCCAGGCATACCATCACGGTAGACTACCATAAATTCCGGCAGCGACTGCTGAAGGCCCTCGAAAAAAATCGTTCCTCATGAGACTGGAGATCCTCACTGAAAAGTCAGCGACCTCAACCAAAAAAGGAGATATCGTACTGATCCATGGCGCCTGTATGGGTGCCTGGTGCTGGATGGATAATTTTCTGCCATGGTTCGCCGCGGCCGGTTACGACACCCACGCTGTCAGTTTGCAAAACCACGGCAACAGCGAGAAAAAAGGCAGCCTTAGGATGAAATCCATCAAAGCCTATGTGGAAGACCTGCGGCAAGTGGTCGACAAACTCCAGGAGCCTGTCCATCTCATCGGGCATTCCATGGGCGGACTGATCATCCAGCATTATCTCGCAGCCCCATCACCCAAAGTAAAAAAGGCCGTGCTGCTCTGCTCCGCATTCCCGCATCCCGACATCAGCCTCCTGCCCAGACTGATGAGGGACTTCCCATGGTCATTTGTGAAAGCGAATCTGCGTATGAGCTGGACGCCGGTGTTCCAAAACCCGTCCAACGCCAGGAAACTCATGCTGTCACAACAGTTCCCCGAAGTGCGGATCAAACCCCTCCTGGAGAAAATGCAGGATGAGTCATTTCTCGTCTTCCTCCAGATCATGGGACTAACGCCGCCGGATACCCGAAAAGTAAAAACGCCGTTATTCATCATCGGTGGTGAAAAGGACTATCTCATTTCAGAAAGCGGTACAAGGGAAATGGCCGCCGCCTATGGCACAGAGCCCTGGATCGTGAAGAACGCCCCGCATAATCTCATGATGGAAGAAGGATGGGAGCGGATCGCAGAAAGGATCTCGGATTTCCTACGGCATTGATGCTGACAGCCGATGAACGCCATTTACGGACCGGTCTTCCCAAAGGAATCCTCCCCTTCTCCCCGTTCAAACTTCGGCATGCCTTTCAGTCCGCATCTCAAACGATCAGATCCCGCTGACCACGATCGATCATCATCTCCCGTCCTTCATGAAATACCGATTGGAAACGGTCGCTGTCCATAACGAACAATGGTCGCTTGCCGTCCAATCCCATCAAGCGCAGATCCCTTGCCATGGGATGATCTGAATCACCCACATGCAACGTAAGGGATTGCTGCAGGAAAAAACGCATGCGTCCACGGACCCTCACCGCGGTTCGGAGGGAAACGCCATGGCGGAATGAATACGTCACCAG
>CAJBPC010000305.1 GCA_903957405.1 uncultured bacterium
ACCGAATGCGACATGCGAGGAACTGATGATGCGCCCGGCCAGAAAAAGGTTATCGATATTCCGGCTGTACAGGCAACGATAAGGGATCTGATAGACCCCCTTGCTGTGCCACTGGTTGCACCCGGGCTTCTCAGAGAAAACCCCATCCGCAGGATGCAGGTCGATCGACCAGCCACCGAACGCTACGGCATCGTAATGATCCCGCTGCTCGATGATATCCTGTTGTACCAGGATGTGATCGCCCTCAAATCTCCGACTCTCCCTTTTACCGGGGATATGCCCCACCCATTCCAGGGTAAGGTTTTCCGCTTCGGGGAATTGACCGGAATTCTTGATATGATCCCACACACCATACACTACTTTCCACAACTCCCATTTTATCTGCTCGGACTCATGTATGGTATCCAGACGTCCGCCATATTCAAGCCACCAAAGCCAGGGGCCGAAGTCCTTGCTGTTGAATTGTCGATAGCGCGGGATCTTCGTGATGTCCTTCAACGCGTAGGAAGGAGCAATGAACCTCACGGGCTTGCCGGTATCCTTGGAATAAAAATAGATGGAATGCCCAAGCAATTCCCCATACTCCTCGGTCGGTGCGAACTTTTCACCGAACTCCTCCTTCGATTCTGCCCCCATGCGAAAGGCAGCCCCTGACTGAAAGGCCATGATGCCATCGCCGGATGCATCACAGAACAAAGGGGCTGTCAATTCGTAATGCGTCTGATTCTGCGAACAGAACCCCTTTACACTTCGGATCAAATCACCTTCTTTCCGGGTCTCATATACGGCCGTGTTCAGCAGCAAGGTGATGTTAGGTTCATCAATGACTTTTTCGAGCAGGATCGTATCGAAGATCAGTGCATTGCCTTCCGGATTCCGATACAGGTTCTCAACCAACAGCTCATCCAGCACGCCACCTTCCCTCGCCCATCTGTTGTTGTTGCCCATGTGTGAAGTGGCACCGAGTACCCACAACCTTACTTCGCTGGATGCGTTGCCACCCAATACCGGCCTGTCCTGCACAAGTATGACCGTGATCCCGGCCCGTGCAGCCGTGATCGCACAACAGGTCCCGGATAGCCCCCCTCCTACCACAACCAGATCGGCAGCAAACGAACAGACCCTTGATTCCCTCGAACCGGTAGCATTCTCCTTTATCATGTGTGCCGTTTATATTTATTTTTGAATTCAAATTTATTTATGAATTATTGACGATCACTGTAACGTGTTCTATTTTCGTTTTTTTCGGGAAAGATATTGAGCACGGAAAGGTATCGACGATCCTAGCAGGATCAATACAGCCATGATCGCCGTGATCCCTGCTCCCTTTTCTGTGATGGCACTCAATCCGAACAACATTACAGCAGTAAATACCAATGACCATCCGATGACGCGCAGGCCAAAGCTATTCTGGTCCGGCATGCCGGCTTCCACATCCTTGTCCGGGTCGTCTTTCATGAAACTCAACTGCCTTCGAATGTTGATATAGCGTTCGTGATCTGGATGCGAAGTCCGGTCCTTCCCGAAAAACCACTCATTGATCGCCAATAGCAGCAACGGTAGTCCCACCCCGAGCATCATCTCATATTCCCGCGATAGCTTAAAGGAGAAGATGAGCGGCACTGCGATCTTGAAGATCAGGTTGACGGCCAATGTAAGGATGCTGATGCGCAGGGCTGCCTTGCCGGACAGTTTCCGGGAGAACAAAGCCCATAATGGTGGCGCAAGCAAAGGACCTCCCGTCACAGCCCCGATACTGAGGATCACCTCTACAATACCACCGACATAGGGGATGATGAGTGCAATCAGGATCATGCCCAACCCGAAAACCCACGACGAGCGGCGGGCGATCCGCATCAACTGCGCATCAGAAGCGCCAGGATTGACCATCCCCTTGTATATGTCATTGGTGAAGACGGCCGAGACGACATTCAGTGCAGTATTGGCACTCGCAGAGGTGGAAAAATACATGCCGGTGAGCATCAAACCCAACAGCCCGGGCGGCAGCACAAGCCTGCACATCTGCAGATATGCGTTCTCGGTTTCCAAACCGGTCAATGACGGGTTTATGGCCTTGTAGATCATGGGGGGCATCATCCAGATGACCGGACTGATGAGGTAGAGGGCTGCGAACAGAAAGGCTACCTTTCTGGCTGACCGCGGCGAATCGACACTGGTATAACGCTGGACAAAAGTCCAATTACCCCCGATGTATGCGATATGGAATATCGTAAATGCAAGTATGAACCCGATGGTGTACTCACCGTTGATGAGGTTGAAAAAATCATCCGGGACGTGCTGAACGAAGCCTTCTACCCCTCCTGCCATATCAAAAGACAGCGGCAACAGGATGAAAACGGCGGCAGACAACACGACGAACTGCAGGATATCCGTGACCATCACGGCCCAAAGACCGCCTACCGCGGTATAAGAGATCATGAAAAAACCAAGTACGATCGTGGAAGGGATCAGGGGCAGACCTAGTGATGAACTGACCAGACGCGACACCGGGTACAATACGGATCCCTTGATGAAGAGATTAACAACGGTGAAAATAAATATGTACACCTTTTGAGCCGACAAGCCAAGACGCTCACCCACAAATTCTGCGGCGGTGAGCGCACCGGTCCGCTTCCATCGGGGGGCAAGCCAGAGGCCCGTGATCAGGGCACCGATGCACATCGTCCACTGGATGGTGATGGCCACCCAGCCCGACTTGTAGGCGATGCTACCCCATGCCACGAATGTACCCGCTGAAAAGAAGGACATGAACAGTGAAAGTCCGCCTATGAACCAGGGCACTGACTCACCGCCGGCAAAAAAAGATTTGATATCTGTACCCGTCCTCGAGAATAACATGCCGATGCCGAGCACAAATGCGGAAAAAATCACGATGACAAAGAGATCGATGTAGGAATTCATTCAGGTACATTGGAGGATTCGAAAGATCGGACCCGGAAAAATTCAGGTATCCGTTGACGTGGTATGTTCCCCGATGTGTCACATGGTCCAGACATCATCTCCGGGAACAAACTGCATATCGTATGGACCGCCACCGCCTTGTACCTCATCGGGATTTCAATGGGATGGTTACGTTGAATGTTTCCTCATCTGAGACCTTCACTGCACAGAGCAGGGCATGGGGCCTGCCGTCTTCGATAAAGAGCTGTGGCCTGTCCAGCAACGAGACTACCTGCAATTGACCATCCTCCCAATGAAGCTCGTTCCTGGATACCAGGGGGCTTTTCGCCAATGTCCAGTCCGTTCCGTTCTTTGACTCGAAAAGCACGAGCGAGGCTTTGTTTTCGAATGATCGGGATAATTTATCGGGATCGGTATGTGTTTCGCCGCTGGCAACGGCTTTTCCCGGACGAAGGAAGACGCTGTGCATGTCCTTTACGATCGCCCAGTATTTCCTGTCCTGATACCACACAAAAGGATCTTCGGCAGGGAATTTCACACCCTCCAGCTGGAAGATCGGTTTCGGTGATTTCACAAACGGACCCATGGGCGAATCGGAGCATGCGACACCATGGAGGACGTTCCCGCCAAATGGCATCTCACCATCTCCCACGCCCTTGTACATGATCAGATATCGCCCGTCCTTCCCCTTGCAGACACTCGGATTGCTGGTCATCAAATGGTCCCACTTACCGATAGAGACATCTACAACAGGCTTGTCTGACCGCTGCCAGGGGCCAAGGGGGCTGGTCGCAACAGCAACACCAATCCGCTGATGATTCCGGTGATCCCACCATTCGCCGTTGCCATGGTTACCCATGTAATACAGGTAATATTTCCCGTCGAATTTCTGAATGTTCGGGTTGTGTGTGACATCGCTGTCCCAATACCCCTTTTCTCTTGCCGGTAAGATGACCTTCAACGGTTTAAAAGGACCAGTCAGATGATCGGAGACGGCCAGTGCTATTTCACTATGCGTAACCCACCCCTTAAAACCTTGTGCCGACGGCCAGCGACTATAGAACAGGTAATACTTTCCGTCTTCGCCCCTGATCAAACTGCCACACCACACCAAATAGCCGGCATCTGTGAATTTGCTGACCCGGGGTATGGGCTGCAGTGCTTTTGTGAAGTCAACCTGGCCTGTGACCCATTGACCTGCAAACAGCAGCAAGAAAGTCACCAATATCCGTCGTGTATATTTCATGTAAAGCTCGTTGCACCTGTATGGCAGGAAGGAATTTTATCGGCTCTTGGGTCGGTCCTGAACATCCACTGCTTCCGGAGCATTGGCTGAAAACTCATCTCGCTGTAGGAAACGAGATGTATCGACCTCTCGGAGAGCTTCATGATCAGGATTCTCGTTAAAAATATATGCTTTTTTTGACGCAGGAGGGAATTACAAGCCGGATATCCTCAGGGAAACTATCGGGAACGATTCCGGTGACTGAAATTCGGTTTTATCATAAATTACATCCGCAAAGCGTGTCAGGGGAACCGCATAAATGCCAGGGAAGATGATCAAATGCAGCTATTGCCAGGAGGTCTCAGGAATCAGGAAAACAGGCAAGATCAGAGGCAAACAAAGGTTTTTTTGCAAATACTGCAACAGGCATTTCACCACAGGGAAAAACCAGGAGGAGACGGTTGCGACCCAAAAGGACGGGATCACGATCAAGGATATAGCTGCCGAGGTCGGAGTGAGCATTTCCACCGTTTCAAGGGCGCTCAATGGGAGCAAGGAGATCCATTCCGCAACGAAAGAAATGATCCTGCGCAAGGTGGAGGAGCTCGACTACCAGCAACATTATATCGCTACAAGCCTGGTAAGAAAACAGACTTTCACCATCGGGATCATCGTACCCGAACTGAAGACGGATTTCTACGCTAATCTCATCAGCGGGGCAAATGAGATCCTCAGACCGAAAGGCTACAAGATCTTCGCCATGCAGTCCGACGAATCCTTTGAACATGAGATCGCCAATACCAATGCACTGATCGCAAGCAGGGTGGATGGGATCATCGCCTCGACGACATTCGAGACAAAAGGGTTCGCCCATTTTGAAAGAGCCAAGGAAAAAAAAATACCGGTCGTGTTCTTCAGCAGGATCAACAATGTCGTGGATGCGCCGAAGATAGTTGTCGATAATTACATGGGTGCGAAGATGGCGACCGAACACCTGATCGAAAGAGGATATGGAAAATTGGGGTTTCTCGGGGGATCGGACAATCTGCATATCGGGAACCTGCGGTTTCAGGGATTCATGGATACGCTGGACAAACATGGAATAAAAAGTCAGGAGAAATGGATCATAAGAACGGATCAACTGCTCTCCGACCCGCATCGCATCATTCTTGAACTCCTAAGGGAGAAGGACAGGCCGGATGCGGTCTTCACCATGACAGACACCATTGGGATCCACCTCATTAAATGCGCCCGGACACTCAAGATCGACATACCGAACGAATTGGGGCTCATAGGCTTCAGCGACTACATCGTCTCACAATACATCAGTCCAAGCCTTTCGACCATGAGACAACCGACAAGGGAGATCGGAATGGAAGCGGCTTCCAGGCTGTTGAAAGCGATCGCTAACAAGAATGACAAGAACTACCGGGACAATACCACTACCGTTTTAATGCCTGAACTGGTCACCCGGGAATCAACCGACAGGGTCAAAAATCGATCGCGGGCAGGAACACCAAGCCGGCAGCAATAAATGGAGTGAAAAAGATGATCACGATGCCGATGGTCAGCTTTTCCCATCGTCTGAGTGCATATTCTATCCCGCCGCAGATCGGTGAAGACTGGCGCAGTCCTCCTTTGTAT
>CAJBPC010000306.1 GCA_903957405.1 uncultured bacterium
AAATGATTCATGAGTTTGCCAACAAATTCAGAACTCCTGAAGGTGTTATTATAGGCAGGTTGCAACATTTAAAATTAATTTCATTTCATATAGGCAATGGGTTCAGACAAAAAATTGATCTGTTCGATCAGGGCCTGCTTAAAAACGCTGAAACCCACGCCAAATAAGGGAAAAAGTGCCTATACCTTTTGCATCAATTGCATGAAAAATGGCGAAAGCCATTAAAGATCGTGCATCAAATATCAATCTTCGTGTATTGATGTAGGATGCTGGCAGATGCGACGGATATACTCATGCTGAATGCATCGCGCGAGCATCGTAAAATTTGATTGAGATGCTATGAAACCGCAACACACAGGGTCCGGATAAACCAAGAACAAATATGGAAGTTCAGATCCTTGACGTTTCGAAATTCACTGAGAATGCCGAAAGAAAAATACACCAAGTGAAGAAATTGCAGGACCGCCACTGCCTATCCCAGCATTCAACGTCCTCCGAATCGCCAAATGATGTCCACCGCCACGTACTTGTGTGCGCCTGCCGCGCGGAACTCCCGGCTATTGGCATACTGCACCAGGCTGATGCCCATCCTCCTGCTGTACCAGGAGGCGCCCAGGGAGAAGCCTGCCACCACCCGTTGGATATCCCTTTTTCGATATCTGCCATTTTCCACGGATAAGTTCCCGTTTTGGGCCTCGAGCATTTTGTTGTACACCACGCCAGTGAGGGTCGGGCGAAGGAAGGCATTGAGTCCGCTCCGCTTTCCGTTAAGGGACGGCAGGATCTGGAGGTCGTATTCATTGAAGGCGAAACCATTCCTCCTGATCTTGACTTCGGCCCCGAGCATCACCCGATTAAAGATTGTGCCCCATTCCATTGAAGCGATGGTATTGAATTTGATCGACCGGCCAGTGTACCAGGAATGGGTATGTTCGCTGCTGACCTGGAGCATGGTGCCCATTTCTATCTGGCTGTCCCATCCCAATGGAAGCCTGTAATGGATCAACTTATGCATCATGGTCTGCATCTCGCGGCCATAGGAATGGGAACCGGTAAGACCTACAGATGTGCCAAAACTGAAGAGGTTCCTCTTGTCTTTCGACAACCGCGACTGTCTGTAGGCGAGGTAGGAAATTCCGCTATAGGGATAGTCGTCGATCGTCAGCATGTCCACGGTCCGGGAGATGCCCCGGGCAGTATAGATCTCTGCATTGAGGCTGATAGCGTGCAGGACATCCGGTTTTTTCTTTCCCGGGAAATTGATGCCGATCCGGTTGCCACCCGAATAATACTTGTCGGTTCCTTTTGTGTCGAAGGAAAGAAAATCATTCTCGAATTTGTAGTAGACATGTACGCCACGGAATGTTCCCTGCGCCCGGGTACCCGTCAGCGGCGCTTGCAGGATCATCAGGATCGACAGGACTTGCAGCATGCGCCATTGGAAGTATGATCTCATGAGGCCTGTATTTTCAATCTGAAATTAGACAGACCCGGATCCCAGAAAACTAATCTTCGTCAGTTGACTTGTATAAAATTGTCTGCTTATGTATGGGGTCAGGACCCTTCGACGCGGATCTTGCTGAGGAATTCCGGGGTGACGCCGATATGGATGGCGATGAGTTTCTGGAGGATCTCCTGGATGATGTCCGGATGCGTTTGGCAGAACTGCCGCCACGGCTGTTTTGCCGTCAGGCTCAGGTTGTCCATCAGTCGCTGGCGGGTACTCACGAGGTTATTCTCCGGTCACCGCCCGAGCCGTCCCGTATTTTCCCGGCTGAATGATGCCCATGAACTTTGTATAAGCATTAAGTTCTTGTCATAACGGTTTCGGTTAGGCGAAAAGATGCTCAATCATCTCCATCGTCGGGAGTCGAGTGGCCTGAGCCAGTATTCGTTTGGTCATCATCTCTGTCATCATCGAATACCCCGAGTCGTTCATAAAGCACATCGGCGGACATGTCGTAGTGTGTTTGGAAACGCAACAATACATTCCTTCTGCCCTCCTCAAACCTGTTCAGATCCGCTGACTTAAGGAACTCATCAACGGCAGCGTAGATGATGCGCCAATCCACAAAATAGAACCCGGATTTCCCAGGATTCTTGAAAAGGAATTCAAATTCCTCATTGGCCCTTTCCGCGTACTCTGCGCAGGTTTCTTCCGTGACCAGTTTTATCTCCAGGGTATTCAAGTCGTATTCTTTCAGACCATACTCGTCCGGAAACAATTCCTCAAGCTTTCGTTTGACCATGTCAGATGATTTAGGGATGTATCAATGCATACCCGTTTGATATGTATGCCGAGAATCTGGCAAGGATATCTTAAAAGCTTCTGCCAAGCTCATATTAAGTCTTTCTGGGTGTTCATTGGTCAAAATACCCATGCCGGTTTGATGACATTCAATACGAATTTTCCGTCTACTCGGTTGGGAAAACCGGGAATAAGTGGATCCTGGTATGTGATTGTTGACACATGCTAACAGCTCCCGATAATCATATCCGCGGTTTTAATGTTTCCCCTTTCAACAGTCATCATCGGAACCTACTCTTGCATGCCGTGCTTCCCCTCTACATCCTAACAGTTTAAGACGGGCCTGCGTATAGATGATGATTTGTCGAAGCTGAAATATTCCACCACGACCAATTGATGCAGGCAAATCACCTGCAGGCCATCGTTACTTGCATCGAGTAAAACCCTCCACATACTCCTTTGCAGGCTTTGAAAACCCTTCATTCCCTACTCGCCGTTTTTCCCTCAAGGTGAGAGCGCTGGAAGAAACTTGTAGCCGAAGTCTAACTTCCCTGATGCGTCTCCGTTAGGAAATGCGACTTTTGTATGCCCACCTGTGTTGGATATATTCATCAAACAGGCGAATGCTCTTTTCTTTCTTGGCATGGCTTTGTTTTTCAACTACTGTTGTCCGAGATAAATTTTTGAATAAGGGTGGTTTTTAGGCCACCCTTCATCAATTTTGCTGCTACTAAACAAA
>CAJBPC010000307.1 GCA_903957405.1 uncultured bacterium
GTTGCTTATTTCTTCTTCAATTTCCCTGGCTCGATGAAGGGTACCAGATCCTGCATCTCGCTGCGAACGACATTGTCAAGGTAGCTTTCGAGCTGCGCCCACTGTGCGGCCCGGGCTGGAGAAAGGACCTTGGAGAACTTCTTGAAATACTTGCGCTGGAGCTTCTGCAACTTGATATTATTGCCGAAGAATCCGTTCACCAGGGTCTTTGCCTTTGCATCGTCGAGTGCTCCGACATTCTTGCCCAGATCGTCGATGAGTGCGACACGCTGCATGCCAAGTTTCTGTCGGTCGACGAGGTACGAGTCGAACACCTTACCGAATGCTTCCTGCTGTGGGCCTTCGATCTTGAGCAGATCCATCGAAAGGGCCTTCTTACCCTTCCCCCAGAGTTGCTGCACTTTTTGGATTTCATCTATCGTGACTTGCGCCATGGCTGTCGATGTCGTTACTAAGATCGCAAAAATCGTGATCGCTTTTTTCATGTGATTGTTGTTTTACATTGTGTGAATTATTGATAATTTCTGATGACCTGAAGCATGCAAAAGCCGATTGTCGCCAGTATTGATTTCGTTTTTTATTGAGGGGACACGCGCATATCAGGGCAGTTCAAATGAAAATATTTTTTTCCAGTCCTTTGACATGTCCACTACGAGCCAGTTCTTTTCATTCGCTTCGACAAGAGCTGTCTCCAGGCGACCACTGTGGGTGTCCTTGTCATATTTATATTCGCGCAAGCTGTCGGTATGATGCACGATGAGGTTCATGCTCTTGTATCTGCTGCCATGCGTGTACTGCATCATGGCCTGGTCGCCATCGCTGTTGCCACCGCAGAACACGGGTACTTTTCCGATGAAGCGATGAATCGCAACCGGCTTCCCTTGCTTGTCATCTGCGAACAACTCACCGGATTGTTTCGTGATGACAGGCTTCCCGTCTTTCAGTGCATAGCTGAGGGCACCGTAACTGCCGACCACCTGGTAGGGAGGTATGCCATACGCCTCTTCACTCCATACGCGCATGAAATCCGCCCCGCCGCCACTGACGATGAAGGTCTTGAATCCATTGTCACGCAGGTATGTGAGCAGTTCCGTCATGGGCAGATAGGTGACATCCTTGTAACGCTTTCCAAATCTCGGATCGATGGCCGTATCCACCCAGTTGCGGACGGATGCGTTGAATGTGTCGGCGGACTGCCCGAAATGGCTTGCTGCCGTAACTTTCACCAGGCCTTCCATGCCGGCTTTCTTCAAGGGTTCGAGGTCTCCGGCGATCAAGGATTTCAATAACGGATCCTTGTTGAACTCCGGGTGTGCGGGAGCGATCGCGCGGAGGTTCTCGATGGCAAATACGATCTGGCTCGGCACCGGTTGCTCAGGCCACAAGGTGCCGTCATTGTCGAATACAGCGATCCTATCCGACACGGGAATGAAGTTCCGGGAGGAAGAGTCGGTCACATCATGCACCCAGTCTTCAATCCGCTGTCGTGGCGCATCGGCCCAGGATGCAAGCGCGATCTTGCCTTCGGGTTTGTCAACAGCCTTGTTCACGACGGATTCACGGCAGGATGACAAGAGCAACATGATGGCAGAAAGAACACAGATGAGTATTTTCATTTTTATGTATTTATGTGATGTACTGATCTATTTTCATGGAAGTCTACATCGCTTGTTCACGTCAATGACCATGAATTCGTCTGACCGAAGGGCTCCTGGCGATCCGCATCATTTTGGAAAAACAAGGGAAACAGTAGCCCTCCACCCGAAATTGGGCAGACTGTTCTCCTGTCCTGCAAAATGTATACGCGGACCGATGCCCAGCGATACGGTCTGCTTACCGAGTTTTGTCACGCCCGATATCGTTGGGACAAATACTCCTGCGGTGGTGCCGGACATCCAGTTATGCGTAACCTCCAGGCTGCCACCCAATCCCGCTCCGCTTTTCCAGTTATAGGTCATGAACGGCTGCAGGAAAAGTTGGCTCAGGCTGCCCCGGTCCTTGTCGCCGGCGACAGACCAGATCTGGTTGATAAGTCCGCCGAATGTCAATCCCTTGGACTGTTTTAACGCCACGGCCGTGGGCCCCACGCCGAATTTTCCTGTTCCCAAGAAGGTATTGGTCGCAGTGGGCAGCAACAATGCCGGGCCAGCCCCCCAGGTAAGGCCATTCTTCAGTTTCGTTGGCGAAAGAAACGCAGATGCAAGCACATCCCCGATGCCATTCTGCCGGGTACCTTCGCCCGTCACATCATACTGTGATATGAGCGGAAGGATCACCCTTGTGATGAGGTTCATGCGCGGCGATACCGATATGGGAACGACCGGTTGCACGTTAAGGATATTCCTTGAACCATTATACCGACCTATGCCATAATCCGTGTTATTCTGGAACGGTACGGATATCAGCGAAGCGATCGGATTTGCAAGTTTCTTTGCGAGTTCTTCAGCCGATTCCGAAGGCTTTTCCTGAGCCGCCAGATCGGAAACCCCGGAGAAAAAAGCCAAGCACAGGGAGAGAAAAAATATCTTTTTGACAAATGACATATGTTGCGTTTTCAGGTAGAGGAAAGGATACTTTTTTTGTTAAGGACTATCGGATCAATCATGACAAATGCTTTCGCGGAAGCCTTGCCTTATGCTCATTGATGGATAATGGTCTAATTCTCCGTCAACGTATGGTACCATGTGGAATGAAAAGGAAGCTGCCGCTTTCGAGGGCGACAGCTTCCGGATATGTTTCAATCATCAATCCCGGAATGCCCTTTTGGCTTCTTTCTCCAGATCGAGGTATTGGGTTTTTTCGATGGTCACACCCACACCGAGGATGTGGCCGCCCTTGAATTCTCCGGGCGTTTTGTATTCCATGGAGACCGCATCGCCGCTGTCGTATCCGACACAGAGACCGTCACCGGAAAGGGTGAACTTACCCGGCTGCGTGCGCATGGGTCCGGAGGCGACTACTTTCCCGTTTACGTAAAGCTTCATCTTTCCGATCTGCTCTCCGTTCTTGCCGGTGCTTTCTCTTTCGAACTCCATCCCGAATGTGTGCTTACCCGGTTTCAGTTCGATATTCGACATGAACTTCTGCTCGGGAGAGATGCCCAGGAAGTTATAGACATAGTAAAGGCGTTTGTTCTTGATGAACAGGCTATGGCCTCCGAAACGCGAACCATGGGCAAACACCACACCGCTGGCATTCACGTCCTTGATCTCGACATCTGCCAGGATCTTGAAGGAACGGCCCCGGACATTCACGGCCACGCCTTCGGGTACCGGTGCTGTGTGAGGATAATAAATATACCGCTCACGGGGCTCTTCCTCTGAAGGCCGCTCGATGCCAAGCTGCTGAACAGCGGTACGGTCATCCAACGGAAGTACGAGGTTCCTGTCTGCTTCATCATGCCATGCTGCGATCAACTCCTTCAGCTTCTCCGGGTGCTGCTTGGCCAGGTTGTTTGATTCAGAGCGATCGACATCGACATGATAGAGTTCCCACTCATCCTTTTCGAAGTTGCCCGCGCCGGTCAGGGGGACGTGCGTGGCTACTGCCTTCCAGCCGTCTTTCCAGATGCCGCGGGTGCCGAGCATCGCGAAATACTGGATCTTCTTTTGGGTAGGTGCATTCGCTGTCGCATTGAAAGTGTACTTCATGGAAACTCCGGAAAGCGGATACTGTCCCACGCCCTTGTACGTTTTAGGCATCTCCAACCCGCATGCTTCCAGGATCGTCGGTACGATGTCGGTTGAGTGGTGGAATTGATTCCGGATCTCGCCCCTAGCGCTGATGCCCTTGGGCCATGAGATCACCAGCGGATCGACGGTACCGCCGGAATACTGCGCATAGCGCTTGAACATCTTGAAGGGGGCAGAGAACGCCGCGGCCCAACCTGTTGGGAAGTGCTCATAGGTGTCAGGACCGCCGAGTTTGTTGTACAGCTTCATGTTCTCGGAGAGTTCATCGGGATATCCGTTGAAAAACTTGTTCTCATTCACGGAACCGTTCGGTGACCCTTCGCCGGATGCGCCATTGTCAGCGGCATACATGACGATCGTGTTCTCCAGCTGACCGGTTTTTTCGAGATAATCCACGATCCGGCCCACCTGCACATCGGTGTATTCTGAAAACGCCGCATATACTTCCGCCATGCGGGCGAAAAGCTTCTTCTCTTCAGCATTCAGTTGATCCCAGGGGCGGACGTTGTCGCCTGCCGCTGCGAGGTTCGGCGGCATTGGGTTGAATTCGGTCATCTTCGTATCCGCAGGGATGATTCCTTTCTGGATCATACGGGGGACGACCCATTTGCGGTAAGCATCATATCCCTCATCGAACTTGCCCTTGTACTTGGCGATGTAATCAGCCGGTGCATGATGCGGGGCATGGTTTGCACCCGGACAAAACCACAGGAACCAGGGCTTGGAAGGATTGGTCGCCTTCATGTCCTGCAGATACTTGATACTCCTGTCGGCGAGATCTTTTGACAGATGATACCCTTTCTCCGGTCCATAGGGAGCCTCGATGAAGCCGTTATCCTCAATGAGATCAGGATACCACTGGTTGGTCTCCCCACCGATGAATCCGTAGAAGCGGTCGAAACCCATCTGGGTAGGCCACTGCTTGCGGCTACCTCCGGAGGAAACGTCCTGCTCTGGCACATTGTGGTTCTTACCGATCCAGAAAGTACTCCATCCATTGTCCTGCAATATCTGGCCGATGGTGGCGGTCTGCTCAGGAATGCGACCATGTGCGCCCGGGAAGCCGTTAGCGCCTTCGGTAATGGCTGCATTTCCGGTCAGATGGTGGTTTCGGCCGGTCAACAATGTCGAACGCGTGGGCGAACAGAGTGCCGTGGTATGCCATTGCGTGTAGGTGAGGCCATTCTTAGCCAAACGATCAAGCGTAGGCATGTTGATTTTTCCACCATAGGCAGACCATGCGGCTAGTCCGGTGTCGTCATACAGTACAAAGAGAATGTTCGGCGCACCCTTCGGGGCTTTTTTCGGGGTGTAGGGTCCCCAGTCAGCCTTGGAATCTCTGACGTCCAGCTTGATCTCTCCCTTGAAATTCTCCTTGCGAAGATCCCTCGGATCGACCTGAGCCAGGACAAAGTTGAAGCAGCCCGAGATGGCTGCGAACAGAAAAAGGGCTAGGCCTTTCTTTTGTCTGGTCATGTTGTGTTTACTTTTGGTTTGATAAATCAGAATAAA
>CAJBPC010000308.1 GCA_903957405.1 uncultured bacterium
CATTTATTGGTGAAATATCCCGAGACGGCGATCATCATGAACACCATCAAGGATGATACGGAAACGATTTTCGCCGCACTCAAAAAGGGCGCATTGGGATATGTCGACAAACAAAGCTTCGACATAAGGCTGGAAGAAGTCCTCCGGATCGTCTCGGAAGGCGGGGCATACATGACCCCGAAAATCGCAAGGAACATCATCAATAGCTTCCAGCAGTCACACCATGATTTCGAGAACCTGACACAACGGGAGAAGGATGTCACCAACTGCATCCTTGACGGATTGTCGTACAAGATGATCGCGGATTCTCTCGACATATCGGTGGATATGGTCCGGTCAAACATCAAAAGCATCTACCGGAAACTCAATATCAACAGCAAGGGCCAGCTTTTCAACCTGGCGAAGAACCAGTTTCTCAAGTAGGCCGGACTGTCTTTTTTCACTACATTCATGAAATGAATCGGTTGAAAAGACTGCTTGCATGCATGGTGCTGTCGCTGCTCGCTTCGATGGATGCCGGAGCACAGCAGACACAGCTGAGGGTCAATATCGTCGGGTATCCCGCATCGGGCGAAAAAAAAGCATTGCTGCTGTCCACATCGCCGATCAAGGAGAAATTCTATCTGGCATCCGAGACTTCCGGAGAGCGACTGACACTGCCCATGACGCGGTCGGCAAAAAAAACATGGCAGCCTTTCACCCATTGCCACGTGATCGATTTCACCCGGCACCGACAGGAGGGTGAATACCGCATCACCAATGCATCCGGGAGCATCCGATCCTCGACTTTTCGCATCGGACGATATGCCCCGCTGCAGGAGGATGTGGTCTATTTCATGCAGACCCAGCGATGCGGATACAATCCTTTCATCGACAAAGTCTGCCATCCGCTGGATGGAAGATCTTTTTACGGAGACATGCCAGACTCCTCTTATGTCGATGCCCGGGGTGGCTGGCATGACGCCGGTGATCAATTGAAATACCTCATCACAGGAAGCAATGCAACGGCTAGAATGATCATGGCATATGAATGGTATGACAAAGCATTTGCCGACGGGACCAACAGCCTCGGTCAGAAGGGATCGAATGGAGTACCCGACATATTGGACGAGGCACGCTGGGGCCTCGAATGGATCCACCGCCTGCATCCCGCACCGGGACAGCTCATACACCAGGTCGCAGACGACAGGGATCATCTGGGCTTCAAAATGCCCGACAATGATCCGTCCGACTACGGATGGGGTCCGAACAGCTATCGCGCGGCCTACTTTGCCACCGGCAGGCCGCAGGGCGTCGGAAAATTTAAAAGTGAAGCAACGGGATTGTCAAATGTCGCCGGGCGCTCATCGGCGGCAATGGCCATGGGGTACCGCATCTGGAAAAAAGCAATGGGAGACGAACCATTCGCCATGCAATGCCTGAAAGATGCGATCAGCCTCTATCAACTCGGGCAAGCGAAGGAAGGGTTCCAGCAAGGCAACAGCTTCGGGGCACCCTACCGATACAACGAACGCACCTGGGCCGATGACATGGAATGGGCGGCAGCGGAGCTCTATAAGTCTACCGGAGATGAAAAATACCTCAAAGACGCGGTCCGTTACGCAGACATGGTGCATACCGATTCCTGGATGGAACGCGACAGCGTGGCACACTACGAGATGTATCCCTATGTGAATATGGGCCACTACGCATTGTGGCAGGTCGGTGACCCTGCCATCCGGAAAAGAATGGCAGGGTATTACAGACACAATCTCCAAAGGATACTTGACAAAGCCAGGCTCAACGATTACGGGGTCGGGCATCTCTTCGTATGGTGCTCCAACAATTTTGCCGCAGCAGTGGCCACGCAAGCGCTGCTTTATGAAAAGATGACCGGGGATAAGACCTTCAGGCCTTTGCTGCACGACCACATGAACTGGCTGCTGGGCTTGAATCCGTGGGGGACAAGCATGATCACCGGAATCCCGGCAGGAGGAGACTACCCTTTGGATGTACATATGCCATTCTGGAGGCTTAAAAAACAAGTGATCAGGGGAAGCCTTGTCGACGGACCGCTATGGTCATCGATCCATGAAGGGATGCTGCAGATACGCCTGAGTGAACCGGATGAATACAAACACCTTCAGCCCGGACATATCACCTACTGGGACGATTGGGCTGACTATTCCACAAACGAGCCTACGATGGACGGCTCGGCAGACCTGTTCCTCATCCTCGCGTTCCTCAATCAGGAAGATTGACATTCCTACATGGTTGCGACATGGATAAAGTGTAAAAAATGTGGTTTGATGTGTTTTTAATTCGTGCACTGAGGAAGACCCTGTGCGGATGGCATGATGCGGATATGCAGATCACTTGCATTCAACCGGATGGAAAATATCCTGAGAGGAAAATGAGAGCTTTGTGCGATCGCTGAATCGGATGGTTCCGTTGCGATCAACCGTTTCGCCGGAACCCGCGACCCAGACATCGCCCTTCCGCAGCATCAGCACCTCTTTTTGCTGTCTGAATCCAAGGTGAAGAAAAACATGCCTGGCGAATAAGGTATCGCCACGGATCACCCCATCAAACCTTCCATTTTTTTTCTCGCCGTCCGCTGCATTATACGATAAGTTACCGATGACGGTGGATCCGGAAATATTATATCGGAGGTCTGCCCGAATTTGTCCCGACCCGCTGGCAAAGCAATAAATCGTGGCATATTCCTCCAAGATCTGTCCGACATTCATCGCCTTCTGCCATAAGCTTTTCTGACCGGCACCGGAGACCATCGACAAGGTGGAATCATTCAGCAATTGCATGCGGAAACTATCCGTGAACGCAACCGTTCGCTTGTTGACCAGCCGCTCTCCGTCGAGCAGCAGCAACCGATCGGCCAAACGCCATTTACGGTACTCGAAAGTTCTTGAGTTGATGCTTGAGGCGGACCCGTCACGGGCGAGGGTGAATCCCCACTTGAGGGGCGCCCGGTCGTCGATGTCAGTCACCCAACTCCCGACGATATCCTCCTCTTTCCGATCGCATCCA
>CAJBPC010000309.1 GCA_903957405.1 uncultured bacterium
GACCTGCAGCCGCTCGATTATCTATCGAATTTCGGAGATGCCAATGCCGGGGGAGCAAATGCGAACAGTTCGACCTTAAAGGATCCGTCGCATGACTACAAGGAGGGGACTTTCAGCATCAAGCTCACCGCGTCCACCGCTAACGGTTGCATGAAGGATACCACCATATCGATGAAGTTCGCGTTGAAGCCCATCCTGGCTTTCGCACCGCTCACCCCCATCTGTCAGGATGCGGCTGCGGTTACGATCACCGAGGGAACTGCGACCAACGGGGTGACGGGAACCGGCATATATCGGGGTCCGGGAACATCTGCCAACGGCCGTTTCGACCCGTTGGTTTCCGGATATGGCACGCACACCATTTGGTATGTGTTCACGACTACGGGTGGATGTACAGATTCCATTTCACAGACCATTGAAGTCTTTCCGAGGCCTGCTTCATCCTTCAATGCGACAAGCGCTGTCTGCGTTGACAATCAGGTGACCATCACGAATACATCCACGATCCCGACCGGAGGCATCGGCAGCTGGCAATGGGATCTGGGAGATGGTAGCACTCCGGTGTACCAGAATGGAAATGTGTTCAATAAAGTCTATACAACGGCCGGGACATATAAGATAACGTTGGTGACCAAAAGCCTCCTCGGCTGTATCAGCCTGCCAACTGAGCAAACCGTACTGGTGAGTCCGGACCCCGTGGCGAATTTCACCTTTCCTGCTGCGGTGTGTTTTCCGGGCAATCCGGTGGTGATGACGAATACCAGCACTGTGGCAGACAACAGTGTGTTGTCCCATTCCTGGAATTATGGTGATGGAAGTCCTTTGGCTACGACTGTGAACGGGTCAAGGATCTACGCTGCCACAGGGAGTTATAGCATCAAGCTCACGACCGTATCGGCAAAGGGGTGCAGCCATGATACGACCAAAGTATTCAATGCGTTTTTTGGCAAGCCTGTGGCGCGCTTCACGATGAGTGCCGCGGATATCTGCCAGGGTGTGGAAAGCCAGTTCTCCGATGCCAGCACAGACGTCGGCAGCAGCATCACTGCCCGGAGCTGGAGTTTTGGGGATGGCAGCAGTTCTGCTCTGGCGGATCCGAAGAAGCGGTATAATTCGCCCGGCCGGTACACGGTAACGCTGACGGCAACCAATGCTGCCGGGTGTGCATCCGATCCTTTCAGCCAGCAGGTGAATGTTTTTTTACAACCGGTCGTTGATGCAGGACCGTCCTTCGTGGTGCCGCAGGGCAGTGTGGTGAATTTCTTGTCTGTGGCGAACGATCCAGGCCTTGTTTTCCTGTGGACACCGACGCCGGACCTTACGCCTGCCAGCCTGCTCCGAGCTTCCGTGACCGCCTTGCAGGATCAGGTATATCGGCTGACGGCCACGGGCCAAAACGGTTGTACTGCTACGGATACCGTTAGCGTAAAGATCCTGAAGACCGTGAAGATCCCGAACGTGTTTTCGCCCAATGGGGATGGTGTCAATGATCGATGGAACATCGAGAATATGGCAGACTATCCAGGCTGCACGCTTCAGGTATTCAACCGTTACGGACAGCTTGTGTACTCCGTGGCAGGGTACAACACGCCGTGGGATGGGAAGGTCAATGGAAGGGATCTGCCCGTCGGGGTGTATTACTATGTCATCAATTTGAAGAACGGATTCAAACCTATAAATGGTTCCATAACTATCATACGCTAAACCATCCATGATGAGAACAATCGCACATTTGCAGAATGCTTGCACGCTGGTGGTGATCACTGTGGTGCTGGCTATGGCCGGCATCCCCACACAGGCACAAGTGGATCCGCATTTCACCCAGTACTATGTGTATCCTTCCTGGCTCAATCCGGCGTTGACAGGCGCTTTTGATGGCAGTTACAGGGTATCCGGCATCTACCGCAACCAGTGGGGCAATGTGAGTGTGCCGTACAGCACGCCCGGCGTTTCGGCTGATTTCACGACCGATAAGAACCTCAATGTAGGGGTGAGCATGCTTCGCCAAACAGCAGGTGACGGCGGATATTCCTACACCACGGCATACGGAAATGTTGCCTACACGGGTGTCCGCTTCGGTGCGAATGAAAACAAACGACTTGTTTTCGGAATGCAGATCGGACTGATCCAGCGTCGTTTCGATCCCAATAAACTCCGTTTCGGTGACCAGTGGAATCCGGTGATGGGATATTCCGCTGCAAACCCGACGACGGATGTGATCAATGCCAGGACCAATGCTGTTTTCGATGCAGGCGTGGGGGTGCTTTATTTCGATGCGGAGCCCGGAAAGAAGGCCAATATCTTCGCCGGACTATCCGCCTCGCATATCACCCGTCCGGCCGATAAATTCCATTCTTTCAATGATGCCCGTATGCCGATGCGTGTGACGGCACATGCCGGGGTTCGGATAAATGTCAACGATCGTACCAGCATCGTGCCGAATGCACTTTATTTGATGCAGGGTTCCGCCCGTGAGACGATGCTTGGTGCATATGTACAGTCAAGACTCAGTATGAATACGGATTTAATGCTTGGTGCGAACTATCGGTTCAGCGATGCCGTTACCCCATTTGTCGGTTTCACACTGAACAACACGATGTTCAGCGTCAGCTATGACGTGAACACATCCGACCTTGGCCGGCTGGTCAAGGGCACCAATAGCTTCGAGATCTCACTGACGCTGATAGGGCGAAAAACAACGAAAACTCCTGAAGTGGAATTCGTTTGTCCGAGACTTTGACGCAGACCTAAAAAATCCAACCATGACGCACAACAATACCTGTACGATGAAAAGTTTGGTGATCCTCATGACAGGGATGATTGCCCTGAACCTGCAAGCGCAGTTTTCGTATGACTATGTGAAGGCAGCGGATGCATATTTCAAGAAGCGGGATTATGCTTCTGCGGCAAGTTATTACGAGAAGCAGCTGTCAACTGACAAGGGGAAATCCGGGTCGTCATATAACCCGTACACCTTGCAGACCAAGGGGGTGAAAGGCGGGAAGGTGGCGGTGAGTTCCAGGGCCCAGGCCTCGTACAACCTGGCGGAATGCTATCGCGAGCTTAACTTCCCACAGAAGGCGGCGGAAGCATACGAGAAGGTCATTGCTTCCGGCACGGAGGCATTCCCTCTGACACGCTTTCACTATGCTTCGCAACTTAGGGCGCTGGGAAAGTTCACAGAGGCCGAAGGGGAGTTCACTGAATTCCTCAATGGCTACACCCAGCAGGACGCCATCAGTCAGCATGCAGCCAGAGAGGTGGAGAACCTCCGCTTCATACAGGCGCAAATGAACAGGGGAGACCTCAGCCTTTACAAGGTCAGCAAGCTGGGCGAGGCGGTCAATGCCGGAGGAGCGAACTACGCAGCCGTTTTTGGCCCCGACAATACACTTTATTTCACCAGCACCCGTGCGGATAGCGCAAAGGTGGGTGCGAAAAATGCCAATCGGCTCATGAAGGCCGATTTTGAGCAGGGGGCTTTCTTAGGTGTCACCGACGTGGGTCTGATGCAGGATCCGGGGATGCAGCAAGGTGTCGCCACCATCTCAGCTGACGGCAGCCGTATGTTTTTCACCCGTTGGGGTATGAAGGATGGAAAGAAGCTGGCAACGATCCATACGGTCGGCCGATCAGGGAAGGCGTGGGACAATCCCGTGGCCGTCGGTGCCGCGGTCAATGTGCCGGGATATAGTGCACAGCAACCATTCCTGATGCCGGGTGGCCGCGAGCTGATCTTCAGCAGTGACAAGCCGGGCGGACTTGGCGGGTTCGATCTGTGGATATCCGACGTTGATGCGCAAGGGAATCTGTCGGAACCCAGGAACCTGGGTGAGGCTGTCAATACAAAAAATGACGAGCAGGCTCCTTCGTTCCATGAACCCAGCGGGAGCCTTGTGTTTTCGAGCAATGGCCGTGTGGGTATGGGAGGATACGATCTTTTCCAATCCAAGCTTCAAGGCAAGTCATGGTCGGAGCCGGTGAACCTGGGATACCCCGTGAATTCGTTCCGGGATGATATGTATTTTTCCAGCAGAGGTGGCAACAAGCATCTCCTCAGCGACGTACTCATCAGTTCCGATCGATCTGCCGATTGCTGTCTGGAGACCTTCGCCCTTTCAAAAGCCCAACAACCCGCACAGCTCAGCGGATTGGTCATATCCTGTGCCGACAGCAAGCCAGTGGCCGGGGCATCCGTCACGATTGCCGGCAGGACTGTCACCACCGGAGCAGACGGTGCTTACGCATTCCTGTTCGATGAGTTCGTTCCGGTGGATATCATGGCGATGGCTGATGGTTTTGAAGACCGGACCATCAACCTACCGGCACCTGGAAGTGAAGTCATCAAGACCTCCGCACCTGACATATGCCTGAAGCCCGTGCAGACGTTCCCGCCTTCGGTGGGTACTGTCGAGACGATGGAGAATATCCTCTTCAACTATGACAAGTACTATGTGCTCGATCTCTCAAAAACCTATCTCGACAACCTCGCTGCGAAGTTGGTTGCCAGTCCGTCCACGATCCTCGAGATTGGCGGTCATACCGACAATAAAGGGGATGATGAGTATAATCTCAAGCTTTCCGAAGCCCGTGCCCGTGAAGTTGTCAAGTATCTTATCACGAAAGGGGTGAGTTCTTTGCAGCTCCAGGCAAAAGGCTATGGGGAGACCATGCCTGTGGCACCGAATGCGCATCCTGACGGAAGCGATAATCCCGAGGGCAGGAAGTTGAACAGGCGTACAGAATTCAAAGTACTGCAACGATAACACTCTAAAATGGAGCTTCTGCAGATGTGTAGGTATTGTGTGCTATTGTTGTCGTTTTTTTGGTGTGGCTGGCTGCAGGCACAACAGAGGCCTCATTATACGCAGTATATACTGAATCAGTACATATTGAATCCCGCCATATCCGGGATAGAGAATTATACGGATGTGAAGCTTAGCCACCGGCACCAGTGGGTGGGCATTCAGGATGCGCCTGTCACGACCTATCTGTCGGTGCATGCCCCGTTGGGTAAGAAGGATACGCGGACTACTGCCACTTCATTCGCAGGCCCCGAGACCAATCCGAGGGGCAGGCAGTATTGGGTGGATTATATGGCGGCGGAACCGCATCATGGCATTGGGATGCAGGTGATCAATGACCGCGTCGGTCCCTTGCAGAATTTCTCCGCCTATGTAACCTATGCTTACCATATCGGACTTACGCCTCGGACCAATCTTTCTGCAGGGTTCGGCCTCGGCTTCAACAGGCTGTCGCTCAACACTGCTCGGCTTGATTTCGGGGCAGTGAACATCGATCCGGCCGTTGCCGGCAGCGCAGTCCTGAACCGTTTCAAGCCCGACCTCAGCGCCGGCATCTATCTGTACTCCTCCGGTTTCTTTGCCGGACTGTCGGTGCAGCAGGTGATACCGGAGAATATCCGGTTTTCGGAGAACCA
>CAJBPC010000310.1 GCA_903957405.1 uncultured bacterium
CCGGACGTCTACCATCTCAACGAAGCCCATGGCGTATCCGCAGTTTTCTATTTATACAACAAACTGGGCAGCGTAGAGGCAGTGCGCCGCAAACTGGTGTTCACCACGCATACGCCGGAAGAGGCGGGAAATGAAAAGCATGATATTTTCCTGTGCAATAAAATGTCATACTTCGACGGACTGACCATAGATGAAGTAAGGCGCCTCACAGGCATTCATGATGACCAGTTCAACCATTCGCTGGTGGCACTCAGGTTTGCACGAAAAGCCAACGGAGTATCGGAACTGCACGGGCATGTGAGTAGGAAGATGTGGGGCGGAATAGATGGCATCTGCCCGATCATCCACATCACCAATGCCCAAAACTGGCGCTATTGGGCGGATAAGCAGCTCTATACCGCCATGAATGAACAAGACGATGCACGATTCGCCGACCGTAAAAATTTCCTGAAGAAACGGGCATTCGATGTCGTCGCCGACCAGACCGGTAAGTTGATGGATCCGAAAGTGTTCACGATCGTTTGGGCCAGGCGCTTTGCAGGCTACAAGCGCGCAGAACTCATCACGCGTGATAAAGCGCGTTTCGAAGCACTGCTGTCCAACAAAAAATATCCCGTACAGATCATATGGGCGGGGAAACCCTATCCTGTCGATTATCCCGCTATCAGCGACTTCAACCACCTAGTCCATTTGAGCAAGCAATACAATAACATGGCCGTGTGCGTAGGGTATGAGCTGGCTTTGAGCAAGCGACTGAAACAGGCATCCGACCTCTGGCTGAACAATCCCCGCGTGCCCCGTGAAGCTTCCGGCACCAGCGGGATGACGGCCGCCATGAACGGCGGGGTGAACTTCTCCACCAATGACGGATGGATCGTGGAGTTCATCGACCACGGGAATAACGGATTCCTCATCACTCCGACGGATTATGACAAGATGCATGTGCAGGAACAGGATCGATACGACCTTGACATGATGTATGACATCCTTGAAAGACAGATCCTCCCGGCGTATTACGATACTCCTGACACCTGGAGGCAGATCGTACAGAACGGCATGCGCGATGTGCGGTTCCAGTTCGAATCAAACCGCATGGCGAAGGAATATTATGAGCTGATGTACAATCCGGAATAGCCTCTTGGGCGCGAGGGTACGCTGACATGCTCGCTGCGGTGCAGTCATTTCAACGAAGCCTGAGCCTAACGCTTCGCGGCCTTCGGGAATAAAGCATATCACCGAACGGTCATTTTCTGACGATCATGAGTCACTGATACCGCCGTAGGTGTTACCTTCAAGCGACTGACTTGTCTGTGCTTTTTGGCGAAAGGAAAGCCGTCAATTGCAGGGCTTCAGCAAACCGTCATGTGGTTGTGCCGGGAATATGGGCGGGATCGATTTCGCATCTTGTCGAGCCGGAAAAATCTCGATGCCACAATGCGTCGTTGCATCGATGTCCCTGGACTTGATGGTAAAATGTCTGGACTTATTTTTATTTTCCGGATCATTCCGGTTTGATATTTTCAGTGTTCCTCAATCCTTCAGGGATACCCATTTTTCAAGTTCGCTGAGCGTCATCACTCCTTGGAGTCTTTTGACTTCCTGGCCGTTCTTGTATAGTATGAAAGTTGGCAAGGCCTCTACCTTCAGCGTCTTCATCAATTCTGTCTCGCTGCCGCCATCCATCTTCACCAGTTTTACGACTTTGTCGGATTTATCCTTCATGTATGCTTCGAGGATCGGTTCCATCTTCCTGCAAGGGGGGCACCACTCGGCTCCGAAGTCGATGATCACGGTCGGGGCAGACAATGTCTGTGCATTGAAGTCCGGGCGGGAGGTCTGCGGCTTCGACGGGTCATCCGCCACCAGCGGTTTACCGCCACTTTTCCAGGCCATGATGCCCCCGCTCAGGTTCGTGACGTCTGTGAAGCCGATGCTGCGCAGGTAGTCAGCCGCCGCGGCACTGCGTCCGCCACTCAGGCAATAAATGAATACGGGTTTCGATTTGTCGAGGTGTTGCGTACGATCCCTGAATTGGGCTCTATCCGTCCAGTCGGCCTGCAGTGCGCCTTTCAGATGCCCACTACCGAACTCCGCGGCAGTGCGGACATCCAGCAGTTGCACCCCCTTGCCGGTCATGGCTTTTTCGTAAGCATCCGGGGACAGTTCGGATGAAGTCTGTGCGTTGTTGTTGCAGGAAATGGTAAAGATGAAGATCCACAGCAGGATAAACCTCGTCATGGTATTTTTTTTCAAAGATACTCGAATTGAATTTCAGCGTGGAAACCAGCGCATCCCTGTTTCATTGATGGCTTATATGTGGCATATCTTACAATACTGTCAATTTTGATTGTGCTCACTTGAGTTTGTGTGGATAATATTTATTTATCAGAAAGATGTATGGTTCGAAGAGATGGTGCGTGAAGTATACTCCGGGCTTCTCGATGAATTTCTTGTGGTATTCCTCATCCGGCATCAATACGATAGGCGATCCGGCGCGCATGAAGTTCGAGCTGGCGGTATATTGGGGTTCCTTAAGATCCGGAAGGGTCTTTTTCACCTGATCGTAGATGCGGTTCCCGAAATTCTTTTGGAATACCTTCTGTGTTTTTTCCGGGGCACGCTTGATCTTTCGGTACACGCTTTTCAGTATCCAGTTCACAGGCCATTTCTGTTTTCCCAGTAATGTCTCGGCATCGCTGAGCGGACTGCCGGAATTCAGGTCTCCGAATGTCTGCACACTGCCGGGCAACTCCGGGACCCAGTCGGCTGCATTGATGACCGCATAGCCCTTGCCATCCCGTGTGATGAAGTCGAAGTCATACGCATAATAGAGGTTGCCGGGTTTCGGGGGTGCGCTGCAGTAGGTCCGCAGGGTCGTAGTGGTGGGCAGATCGCCGGCTTCGACCTTGTAGTACAGGTATGATGTCAGCAGGTAGGCCAGTGCACCGCCTTGGCTGTGACCGAAGATGATGATGTCTTTCGTTTGCCGCTCTTTCATGAGCACACTCAGTTCCCGGAGGATGTCCGGTGCAAGGTGCGCCAGACCGATCGTCCAGCCGATATGTACGGATGCTTTCTCATCCGCAGCAAGCTTGTATTTGAATTCAATACTGTCGCTGAGCCGCATGCTGCCGGTAGCGGGGACCATGGCCGAATAGAAATTTTCCAGCCAGCTGGCCGCACTCATCACGGTCCCGCGGAGGCTGATCACAGCGGTGCCGTCGTCCCTTATCCACAGCTCCCAGCGATTCAGTAGTCCGAGTTCAGGCGACCGGTACAGGCGCTGGTAGGTATTTCGCTGTCCTTTGATCGTCAGTGCCGGCGTGTCTTTGGCATGTGTGGTGTAACAGACATCCAACAGGTCAAGGTATTCTGCAGGATTAAATGGCGTCTGTGCAGATGTGGCTGTCGAATGAAGCAGGAGCATCATCGCTGCGATGTACTTCAACATGGGTATTTAGTTTGAGGGTGAAAATAGTGATTTACTTGTTCATCAGATGTTTGTGGTTATGATTCGTGCAATCCCGTTTCATATGGACATGATCACCCCTTTCTCAGTTCCCTTC
The DNA here is from genome assembly GCA_903957405.1 of uncultured bacterium. Classification (GTDB taxonomy): domain Bacteria; phylum Bacteroidota; class Bacteroidia; order Chitinophagales; family Chitinophagaceae; genus Pollutibacter. Next base: position 3,567 of record CAJBPC010000310.1, read on the forward strand.
GCTTTCGCCATTTGTATATTTCGAACCAGGCCACACTCGCCATCCCGATGAAAACAGCACAGGCTGTCAGTTGCCAACCGCTCCATGCAAAGTCGAAGAAGGAGCGGAAGGATGGAATGGCGATCAGTAGCACTGTCAGCAGGATGGTCAATGCCAGGATGCCCCGCAACATCCAGTTTCGGTTTCCTGCCGTGCTGATGAATGAATGCAGGAAAGAGCGGTTGACGAGTGTCAGGCAGATGTTTGCCGTCACCATACTCAGAAATACCAATGTCCTGGTCTGATCTTCATCACAACCTTGCATCACCGAGAGCTGGTAGCTTGCGAGTGTGCCTACGGTGATGGCAATCCCCTGCCAAAAGCTCAGCGACAGTTCCTTCCACGAAAGGAATGTCTGCGACATCCGTCGGGGTGGCTGGTCCATGCTGCCGGCTTCCGGAGGTTCGTTTTCGTAGATGATCGAGCAGGTCGGTCCCATGATCAGTTCCAGGAATATCACATGCACGGGCGTGAAGATGTTCGGGTATATCCACCCCAGTACCAGCGGCAGGAACACGGTGAGGACGATCGGGATATGGATCGATATGATGTACTGGATGGCTTTCTTCAGGTTGGAGTAGATGCGACGGCCCATGGCCACGGCGTCGATCATCTTCCCGAGATCGTCGTCCGTGAGGATGAGGGATGCCGTGCTTCTTGCCAGCGCGGTGCCTCGCTTTCCCATCGCGATGCCGATGTGTGCGGATTTCAATGCCGGGGCGTCATTCACGCCGTCGCCGGTCATCGCCACGATCTTTCCCTGTCGCTTGAGTGCTTCTATGATCCGCAGCTTGGCTTCGGGGAACATGCGGGTGAAGATGGCATGCGTGGCGACGGTCCGTTCGAGGGTCGCATCATCCATGCCCAGCAACTGGTCGCCGTTGATGCTGCCTCCTTCGCTGCGGAAGCCCGACTGGCGGGCGATGGCGGCGGTGGTGACGGGGCTGTCGCCGGTGATGATCTTCACGTCGATGCCCGCCCGGTAGAAGCTGTCGAACACCTCCCTGATACCGGGCTTGGGGGGATCGTAAAAAGCTAGAAGACCTTTGTACTCGAGTGACAGCATTTGCTGTGTTTTCGGGTATGCGTCACCGTCATGTTTTGCTTCGCCCACTGCGAGTATCCGGAAGCCCTGTTCACCGAGGGCCATGGCTTTCCGGCGGATGTCATCCTTCGCATCTGCCGGCAGGTCGCAGCATGCGAGGATGGCTTCGGGTGCGCCTTTCGCGGCAATGACCCGCAGGCCGTCATCCGAAATGAATACATGCGTCATCATCGGAGGCTTGCCCTCCAGCGGGTATTCATGCACCATGCGGTGGGATGGCCGTTCGTCCTGCGGATGCAGTCTGCCATATGCCTCGTGTATGGCGACCTCCATCGGGTCGAAGGGGATGGCTTCGCTCGCGAACATCGAGATCCGCAGCAGGGCCGCAGCTTCCTTGTCATCGGTCATCGCTTTCCCGTCAAGTACCCGGCAGCCGGTGCCGATGGCCACGCGGGCCAGCTCCATCTGGTTTTCGGTGATCGTTCCGGTCTTATCGGTGCATATCACATCTGCGGAGCCGAGGGTCTCGACCGTACGGGTGTTCTTCACGATGATGCCGAGCATCATGAGCCTTCTGGAACCGAGCGCCATGAAAGTGCCGAAGGCCACGGGGATCTCCTCCGGCAGGATCGACATCGCAAGGGTGAGGCCCTTCAAAAGACTGTCCACAAGGCGTGTGAGCATATCCGTTTCATCCGATTTGAAATAGTTGATCCCCCAGACAAGGATGAATACGAGGATGCCGATGCCGGCCATCTTCTTCACGAAGTTCCCGATCTGCGCCTGCAACGGGGTCTCTTCTTCGCCTATCCGTACCAGTGAGCCACTGATCTTCCCGAGCATTGTCTGGTTGCCGATGGCGGAGACTTCCAGGACCGCCTGTCCGCTCACCACCTGTGTGCCCTGGAAAGCAAACGGGGCATCGTCGGTTGCGGTCTTGAACACACTGAAGGATTCTCCCGTCAGCATCGACTCGTTCAGGGAGAAGTCCGCCGACTGTATGATCTTCCCGTCTGCCGGCACCAATTCGCCTTCCCCGGCCACGACCAGGTCGCTGATGACGATATCCTCCGCGTGGATGGAAATAATTTCACCATTCCGGATCACGCGGGCCTTGGGTGCGGTCAGGTCCTGCAGTGCTTTGAGGGCATTGCGGCTGCGGGTATCCTGATAGAAGGATATGGCGGAAACGAGCAGTATGGCTGCGGTCATGAAAATGCCCTCTGCGGTCTCCCCCAGGATGAAATAGACTGATGCCGCCACGAGCAGGAGCAGGAACATCGGCTCTGTCACGATCCCTTTTAGGCTTTCTAGCAGCGGGTTGCTTTCCTTGTAGGTGTTCCTGTTGGAGCCGTGCCGTTCGCGGGAACGGATGACATCTTGCCCGGAGAGTCCCTGAAGGCCAAATGGATTTAAAAGCATGTATAAAAGTATGAAAGTTCGGCGCATGGGAAACATCCATGGCCGATGTAAATGCATCGAAAAATCAATTGCTGCGGCATGCCGGCCGGTGATTCCCGTTTTTCAGGCTTACTTTTGATTTTCATACACCATTATGCCATCTCCCCGGATCATCTTCATGGGCACGCCTGAATTCGCCGTTGCTTCGCTTGACGCCATCTGTAAGGCCGGCCTTCAAGTGGTGGCAGTCGTCACCGCTCCCGACCGCCCCGCTGGCAGGGGCATGAAGCTGACGGAAAGCGCCGTCAAGCGATATGCCATCGGGCAGGGGCTGGATGTTCTGCAACCGCTGAAGTTGAAAGACACTGACTTCCTGGAAGCCTTACGTGCCTACAAGGCGGATCTGCAGGTGGTTGTGGCCTTCAGGATGCTCCCTGAACAGGTATGGAACATGCCGCCCATGGGTACCATCAACCTTCATGGTTCGCTCCTCCCGCAATACCGTGGTGCAGCCCCGATCAACTGGGCCATCATCAACGGAGAGAAGGAGACGGGTGTCACCACCTTCAAACTGAAGCACGAGATCGACACGGGGGATATCCTATGCCAGGAGCGTTTTGACATCGGGGCTGACGAAACAGCTGGCGAGCTGCACGACCGGATGAAGGAAATCGGTGCCAGGGTGCTGGTGAAGACCATACTCGGCTTTGTCAGCGGTGCCATTCATGAAACGCCTCAGTTGATCCTCGCGGATCAGCCGCTTTTTCGGGCACCGAAGCTCTTCACGGAGCATTGCCGCATTGATTGGTCGCGTCCGGCACGGGAACTGCATAACCTCGTACGCGGTCTGTCTCCGGTGCCGGGGGCATTCACCACGCTCCACGGGAAGATGCTCAAGATCCACCGCAGCGAAGTGCAGCATGAAACACCCTCCGTGGATCCGGGAATGCCGGAGACTGATGGCAAGCGGTTTCTTCGCTTCGCCTGCGCCGACGGATACTTGTCCGTTTTGGAATTGCAGGCGGAGGGTAAGAAAAGAATGGGGGTGGAGGATTTCCTCAGGGGTTTTCACCTGTGAGGGGTGTCGGATATGGGAAACCCTCCAGCGCAACCGGGAAGGTTTTGTGGATTTAAGATGTCGTCTGTTTCCCGATGTGGTTGTCCTGATGGATGTAAGCCTTGTTGTGTCCCCTTCCTGCTACGGATAGATGAGGTATTTTTCCCTTTTCTTCTTGAAATCCGCCAATCCCGGCTGCCAGCTGGCGCGGATCTCATCTTCACTTTTCCCTGTTTTGATCTGCTCCATGAGTTCGGCATTTCCAGCCAGTTTGTTGAAGAAAGAAAAAGTGGCATCGCCTGATTTGGGCAATATGAAGAACTTGTCTTTCTCGGGGAAAAGCCGATACGCTTCGATCAGATGGGAAAGGCGCAATTTCCCTTCGATCTTCTGCCGCACACGCGCCGGTGTGTCCGCCAGATTCCACCCATAGCATTGTTGGTCCTTGAGTTTTGGTTCGTTTGCGCCGAACATCGCGGTCGGGGTGAAGGCATACAGATCCTTCGGCAGGGAAGGGTGGCCGAATATCTGGAACGGTGCTTTCGTCCCGCGTCCTTCGCTCAGCACGGTGCCTTCAAAAAAGCAGGTGGACGGATACCAGTAGATGGATGACATGTCGGGCAGATTGGGCGAAGGGCGCACCGGCAGATCATACACACTTTGGTGGGTGTAGTTTGCGCAAGGGATCACCCGCAGCGGGTCGACGCCCGATCGCTGCATCGCGGCATATCCTTTCATCGCCTCCGGGGTGAGCCAATGTTCCCCTACCAGCATTTTAGCATATTCCCCGAGGGTCATCCCATACACCACCGGCACCGGCTGCATGCCGATAAAGGAACGCCATTTGCGCTCCAGGACGGGACCATCGACATAATGTCCGTTGGGGTTTGGACGATCAAGGATGACCAATGGCTTCCCGTTGATGAAGGCTGATTCCATATATTCCTCGAGCGAGGAGATGAACGTATAGAATCGCACACCCACATCCTGGATGTCGAAAAGCATGATGTCCACATCCCGGAGGTCATCTGCCGAGGGCTTGCGCTTTGGTCCGTAAAGTGAAACCACCGGTATGCCTGTCAGATCATCGACATAGTTGCCGACCTTTTCTCCGGCGTCCGCCGTTCCGCGGAAGCCATGCTCTGGACCGAAGATCACGGAGATGTGCACTGCGGATTTCCGCAGGGTGTCCACCAGATGTGTCTGGCCAGCCATGGAGGTCTGGTTGGCAAATACCCCGACCTTCTTGCCCTTCAACAATGGAAGGTAGGCGTCAAGCCGCTCGGCAGCGGGCGTAACGACCTGTCCACGCACAGGGAATGCGGTCATCAATGCCAAAGCCACGATACATAAAAAGGTCCTCATATGGTAGTATTTTGTGATTTTTTTTCAGGAATAATCCGAAAATTTCGATTTATTTTTGGCAATTCTTAACAGCTTTTCTTTTGTCCTGCTCCATTCTGTATTGAATCCGCAAGGTGTTTCAACACGGATCCTGGCATACGGCGCCGAGGGAATCGCACAAGCAATGTAAAACAAAAAAACATGGAAGCAAAAACGGGCGATAAGGTCCGGGTGCACTACACCGGACGCCTTATTGACGGCACCATCTTCGATTCATCCGAAGGGCGTGATCCGTTGGAATTCACTGTCGGTGCGGGTCAGATGATCAAGGGATTTGACGCTGGGGTGCAGGGCATGCGGGTTGGAGATACGAAGACCCTGCAGATCGCAGCAGCCGAGGCATACGGGGAGCGTGATGAAGACGCCATCATCGAATTTCCTGCAGAGAACGTCCCGTCAGATATGAAACTGGAACCGGGCATGCAACTGAGCCTGCGCAATCAGTACGGGCAGCCCGTGCCGGTGGTCGTGCTGGAGATCCGCGAGGAGCTCATCATCATGGATGCCAACCACACGCTGGCGGGTAAGGAACTCGTCTTCGATGTGGAACTCGTCGAGATCGTCGGTGCCAAACCATTGATCATCACACCATAAGAGATACTCCCAATCGTCATTACCAGTCGGAAGCAGGCTTCGGGAATGCACATTCTCCGGATCCTGCTTTCGGCATGTAACGACTACCGTCTCCTTAACCAGATCCCAAGCCAGACACCGCAGAGCCCCCACATCATGACCCCGTCGATCAGGTCGGCGCGGATATCCCCGGTCTTGTACCAGATGAATACCGAATACGGGAACTGAATGAATCCTGCCATACCTACAAAAAGGCAGGTGAAAAGGATGGTGCCGAAAGAGGGATACTGCATCTTCATGATGATCCAGACGATGAGCCCGGCCATGAGCATGCTGGCGAAAAGCCCGCGCAGGATATTCCCTGTCATGTCGGTGTTCCACTCGCTGTGGTATGACAGCCTGGCCCATGGCTTTCCTTTGATCTCTTCCGCAAACCTCATGAAATCCTCATCCGATGCGCCGGCAGGGGTGCGCGGCATGAGGTAATGGCCATCTTCAAGGCCAATGCCCTTCAGGAAGGCAAGGACGGTATCCTGTCGGGCTGTGTGCTGCTCCGCATTGCGGTGGAGGTCCAAAGCGGTATGGGAGACGGTCTGCCAGCTGAAGGCGAGGAAGCCTCCCACGATGGCTCCGATGATGAGTTTTTTCATGCTGACGGTTTTTTTGAAAGGTATCGCAATTTCGGAATCCATCGAATCCGGGGAGCTGCCATGTAAAAAAGATATAAGTCGTTTCTTTGCAGCCATTATGGATTACCGATACACCGCAGCTGAACGTTTTATGCGCTATGTGCAGACGGATACGCAAAGCGATCCGCACAGCGACACATTCCCTTCTACGGAAAAGCAAAAAGACCTATCCCGCATCCTGGTCGCCGAGCTCTTGGCCATCGGCGTTGAGGATGCGCATTTGGATGAATGGGGATATGTGTACGCCACGATACCGTCTACCACGGACAAGAAAGTGCCTGTCATCTGCTTCTGTGCGCATGTGGATACCGCTCCTGACTGCAGCGGGACGAACGTCAAGCCCATCCTGCATCAGGCCTGGGATGGCAGCCCCATCGTGCTGCCGGACGACCCCTCGCAGGTCATCACGACTGCTAATCATCCCTATCTCCGGGAACGCATCGGCGACGATATCATCACGGCCAGCGGGACGACCCTGCTCGGCGCAGATGATAAAGCCGGTGTGGCGGTGATCATGGATGCCGCCGCCTTTTTCATGCAACATCCGGAGATCCCGCACGGCCCGATCAGGATCCTCTTCACGCCGGACGAAGAGGTCGGCAGGGGAGTCGATAAACTGGATATCCAAAAACTCGGTGCTGAATTCGGATATACGCTGGACGGCAGCGAGCGTGGCTCTTTTGAGGATGAGACCTTCTCCGCTGACGGTGTGGAGGTGCATATACAAGGCATCAGTGCACATCCGGGATTCGCAAAGGGCAAGCTTGTGAATGCGATAAAGATCGCAGCAGCGCTCATTGATGCCCTCCCGAAAGTCGGCCTTAGCCCGGAGACCACTGCCGGAAGGGAAGGATTCGTGCATCCCGTTCACATGAAAGGCACGGCCGAGTCGGCTACGGTGGAATTCATCCTGCGTGATTTTCGCAGTGCGAAACTGGATGATTATTTCACCCTGCTGGAGAATATCCTGGCGCAGGTGGTCGAAGCCCATCCGGGTGCAGGATGCACCATCACGCGAAAGGAGCAGTACCGGAACATGAAGGAGGTGCTAGACCGCCATCCGCAGGTGGCCGAGTACGCGGAAGAAGCCATCCGTAGGGCCGGTATGGAGGTGCTCAGACACCCCGTGCGGGGCGGCACCGACGGGTCAAGGCTTTCGTTCATGGGACTTCCCTGTCCGAACATCTTCACCGGGGAGATGGCTTTTCACTCCCGGCAAGAATATGTAAGCGTACAGGATATGGAAAAGGCGGTGCATGCGGTCGTGGAGCTTGCGAAGGTCTGGGAGGAAAGAAGTGGCCAGCAGCCATAGCCGCTGACGGCCAACGACGAGGCGGCCCTTTCCCTCTGCTGTGGATAAAATGGACTACCTTCAAACAAATATTCATAATATGGATTTCATCTTGTCATCCGGATTCGTATGGACCGTCATACTGATCATCTTACTATTCAGCAGCCTGGTGACTGTGAAGCAGGGATATGTCGATGTGATCACCATGTTCGGCAAATATCGCCGGATGCTGCGGCCGGGTTTGAGCTTCAAGATCCCGATCCTTGAAAAGGTCTCCCGTTCCGTGTCCGTGCAGAACCGTTCGGTGGAGCTGGAGTTTCAAGCCGTTACCCAGGATCAGGCCAACGTATATTTCAAGAGCATGCTGCTCTATTCGGTTCAGAACGATTCGGAGGATACCATCAAGAAAGTCGCCTTCAAATTCTTCAGTGATCGCGACCTGATGCAGGCGCTCACCCGGACGATCGAAGGCACCATCAGGGCATATGTCGCCACCAAGCGCCAGTCGGAGATCCTTGGCCTCCGGCGCGAGATCGTATCTTTTGTGAAGGACGAGATCGACCAGTCACTCGAAGACTGGGGCTACCACCTGATAGATCTGCAGATCAACGATATCACCTTCGATCAGCTGATCCTCGAGAGCATGAGCCGTGTCGTGGCTTCCAACAACCTGAAAGCCGCTGCCGAAAACGAAGGACAGGCCCTGCTGATCACCAAGACCAAAGGTGCCGAAGCGGAAGGCAATGCCATCAAGATCTCCGCAGAAGCGGAAAGGGAAGCAGCCAGGCTGCGCGGACAGGGTGTGGCGCTTTTCCGCCAGGAAGTAGCCAAGGGCATGACCGAGGCGGCCGAACAACTCAAACAGGCCAACCTGGATACGAATGTGATCCTGTTCAGCATGTGGACCGAAGCCATCAAGAACTTCGCGGAAGTAGGCAGGGGGAATGTCATTTTCCTCGACGGCAGCAGCGAAAACATGCAGAAAACCATGAATCAGATCATGGCGCTGATGCAGATGGACAACAGGATTGAGAAGTGAGGGCATCCAAATTTTTTGTTAAGCCCTCGCGGCATACATTTTTTTAAACCATCTTTGGTCCTTGCAAATTTTATCCCATGACAGGTTGGTTGTTACAGGTCATTGATTCCGTTTCAAATATCGTTGCCCCGGTGCCTGCCAAGAAAGTGCATCTGTGGGAGATCCTTGCGTCAGGTGGGCCGCTGATGATCCCGCTGGGATTGCTTTTCATCGCAACCGTCTTCTTTTTCGTCGAGCGGCATATCGCGATACGAAAGGCGGCCGGTCTGGATCATAATTTCATGCCGATCATCCGCGATCACATCATCAATGGCAATGTCTCCGCGGCACGCGGCATCGCAAGGAATACGAACACTCCGGTGGCGCGCATCATCGACAAGGGCATCCAGCGCATCGGCAAGCCCATTGATGCGATCGAACGAAGCATGGAGAATGTCGCCCAGATAGAGATGTATAACCTGGAGCGGAACCTGAGTGTGCTCAGCGTGATATCCCGCGCCGCGCCGATCTTCGGTTTCATCGGGACCCTCGCAGGCCTCATGCAGTTGTTCTTCGACATCAACACCACCGGGGAATTTGTGCTGAACACCATTGCCGGAGGCCTGTATGTGAAGCTGGTGACATCCATTTCGGGCCTGCTCATCGGCTTGCTGGCCTTCCTCGGGCATAGTTACCTCCATACACAGATCGATAAGACCGCCAATAAGATGGAAGTGGCCGCTGCCGACTTCCTGGATATTCTTCAGGAGCCCACCAAGTAAGGAAACCATGCAACTGAGAAAGAAATTCAGAGGAGAGGCGGAGGTCTTTACGGATGCACTCAACGACATCCTGTTCATCCTGTTGATGTTCTTCCTCATCGTGTCCACCCTCGCCAATCCGAATGTCATCAGGCTCTCTCAACCCAAGTCGAAGAGCGATACCAAGGCCAAGCAGAATGTGGTGGTCTCCATCGATGCGGATAAGCAATATTATGTCGGTCAGACAAAGGTTTCCCCGGAAGCACTTCGCGAAGCACTCCTGCCGGCCATCCAGAAGGAGAAGACCGAGATCCCCACGGTCGTCATCAATGCCGACAAGACGGTGCCGATCGAAGAGGTGGTGGCTGTCATGCGTGTGGCAAGAGACCTCGGCGCCCGGACGGTCCTGTCGGTCGATAAGAACTGACCATGTACCAGTCAATGGATGTCCAAACTTCACAGAGGACCCTTCGCAACGAACTCTCCGCCATATACGATAGCCGTGAAGCGGCAACCATTGCCGACTGGGTGATGGAACATGTCACCGGATTGTCCAGATCGCAGAGACTGGTCCATCCACACGATCCCCTTGATCCCATACAATTATCCGAATGGCACCGATGCCGCGAAGAA
>CAJBPC010000311.1 GCA_903957405.1 uncultured bacterium
CGGAACGGAGAGGAACATCCTCACAATGGCCGTGGAAAGGCCGTATTCCATGACGTATCCGATGTTCTCTAATGTGGCGAACCCCATGCTGACCATCACGGAATACACGATGCCGTCAAAGGGTTCGTCGAATGCTTTCTTCGGAAATGCATATCGCCTCACCATGATGTATTTGGCCCATTCTTCCGAAAAAGCCACAATGATGAAGGCCTTGATGGCAACAGACAGGATGCCCGGCGCCAGTGTTCCCTCTAGTACGGCCAAACCGGCGGTCTCGATGGTCAGCGCAATGAGTCCGCTCAGCATCCCAAGGAAAAAACTGATCAGCAGGTGCATCCTGGGTTCGCGGTTGTACTCATCCCGGAAGAAAAAGTACAGGCTGATGGCAATACCCGGTGCAATCGATAGCGCGAACAGGACCATTGGGTTTTTTAAGGCAAAATAGTGCTTTTAAGCGTACCATGCGCCTGCGGCTTGCTCGCCGCCTTGCTTTATATTTGTATTCATGCGGCTGAGATCATTCTTCCTGTTAGTTCCCGCCATACTGGTGTCGGCACTGTTGCAAGCACAGCGATTCGGCGGCAATCCGCCTTCCCTCAAATGGATGCAGATAGACACGGATACCATGCGGGTCATCTTTCCCGTCGGGCTCGAACGACAAGCGGCCCGCATACGGGATATCTCTCACCACCTCGCAAAGACGACCTCGCAGACAGTGGGGGATGGGTTTCGAAAGATCGACATTGTCCTTCAAAATCAGGCGGTCATCTCCAACGCATATGTCGGACTGGCACCATGGCGAAGCGAGTTCTACCTCACCCCGCTGCAGAACAGCATGGAACTCGGAAGCTTGCCCTGGATCGATAAGCTCGCCATCCACGAATACCGACACGTCCAGCAATACATGAACTACCGAAAGGGATTGTCCAAATTCGCATGGCTCATCGCCGGTGAAGAAGGCCAGGCCCTCGCAAATGCCGCATCCATTCCCGACTGGTTCTTCGAAGGGGATGCTGTCTTTCAGGAGACTTCCGTCACGCGGCAAGGCAGGGGACGACTACCGGAATTTCACAATGGCTTCCTCAGCCTCCGGCAGGATGACAGAAAGTATGGATACATGAAACTCCGGAACGGATCTATGCGAGACTATGTGCCAAACCATTATCAACTGGGATACCTGCTCGTGGCGCATGGGCATGACCGTTATGGAAAAGATTTTTGGCGGAAAGTCACAGACGATGCCGCTCGGTTCAAACCATTGATCTATCCCTTCCAGGGTGCCTTCAAACGACATGCAGGAACCTCTTTCAAGAGCTTCGTGAACGACGCACTGGATGCAGCCATGCCCGAAAAAGAGAAAATGACCGCGGATGCAAAAACCGGTGAATGGATAACGGCAACGGATAAACGAAATGTGAAGGACTACCATATGCCGCATGTCATCTCCCCAGATTCACTGCTGGTGCTCAAGCGGGCCTACGACGAGATCCCCGCATGGTATCTGATCACTGCCAAAGGGGAAAGCAGGGTCGCCGTGAAGGATATCGGCATCGATGACTATTACTCCCACAGCCGAGGCCGGATCGCGTATTCGGTGTATAAGCCAGATGCAAGATGGTCCTGGAAAGAATTCGGCGGGATCAGGATCCTCGACATGACCACAGGCAAGAGACATACCATTGCCAGGAACTCGCGATATTTTTCCCCTGGTCTTTCGCAGGATGGCGGTCGTGTGGTTGCCGTGTACGTGGATGGAGAAGGCCGTTCAGCGCTCCATGTCCTGGATGCAGATGACGGGACCATCCTGCATAAGATACCCAACCCGCAGCAGCTCTTCCATACGCATCCTGTCTTCAACAAAGATGATACGGAGATCATTACGCCCGTGCGCGATAGCCTGGGACGGATGGCATTGACGGCATTCCGCTGCGATGATGGGACGCAACGACTCTTGATACCTTACAGCTTCAGGCCCATTGCCTTCCCTAGGGTTCGCGGTGATCGGGTGATCTTCACCGCGACCTATGAACGGAAAGACCAGATCTGGTGTTGGAATGAGGACAGTAAAACCGTATCGATCCTGGCTGGGCATTACACGGGAAGCTATGGCGCGGATATCGATGAGCATCGTCAGGCAATCGTATACAGTCGCACTACGGCTGACGGATTGCGCATCTCCAGGGAAGCATTGCCTTCCGACAGCAATCCCTTTCCATTGGAGAATTGGGAAGGGATCGTCAATCCTGCCATGCCGAATGACAGGCTGCTCCAGGATCTGGATGGCTCTTTGGAAAAACTTGTCGCCACGGGATATGTGGCCCGACCTTACCGAAAAGGGACCGGACTTTTCAATTTCCACAGCTGGAGGCCATGGTATGAACAGCCCGATTGGAGTTTTTCAGTATTCGGTGAAAACATCCTAAATACATTCCGTTCCGAATTGTATTATCAATACAACCAGAATGAAGGATACCAAAAGACCGGCTTCAATGGTGCTTATGCCGGATGGTATCCATGGGTCACAGGAGGCGTGTCGTACACGTTTGACCGATTCCTTTCCGTGGCAACGACTGATGGTAACAGCATACGCACCTTTCGCTGGAACGAATGGAACGCGAATGCGGGTTTGAGATTGCCGTTGAATCTGAGCGGTGGTCGTCATTTCAGATACCTGACCTTGTCAGGGTCCTACAACAACCAGCAAGTGATGTATAAACAGACGGCTTCCGCGAAACCGGCCGACAGGCATATCCAATACCTGCAAGGTGGGGTCAGCTGGGTCATGCAAACGCAGCAGGCCTTACAGCAGATCCACCCGCGATTCGCTCACAGCGTCCTGTTGCAGTCGCGTGTCGCCACAGCGAAGACGGCTGCCAATCAGTTCCTGGCTTCTGGATCGTTGTATCTTCCGGGCATCTCGCGCAACCATAGCATCGTGGTCAACGGGGCATATCAGGCAAGGGACACACTCGGACAATATTTCTTCACCAATAATTTCGCTTTGGCCAGGGGGTATCCCGGCGTTGATTTTCCCCGTATGTGGAAATATGGCTTCAATTATCATTTCACCATCGCCTATCCTGATGCGGGTATCGCAAACATCCTGTATGTGCTAAGGGTAAGGGCCAACCTTTTCTATGACGCGTCCTATGCGAAAAGTCTGAGGCTAAAAACGACCAGACCCCTGCGTTCATTCGGTTCCGAACTGTACTTTGATACCAAATGGTGGAACCAACAAAATATAAGTTTCGGCATCCGCTATTCGCGTTTGCTGGATGCGGATCAGTTCCAAAAACCTCCAAACCCCAACCAGTGGGAGATCATCATCCCGTTGAACCTGATCCCCAATCAGTGATCTGCGGAGCTCAACGATCTGTCAGAACTTGTACCCTATGCGGATTAATACCCTGTTGAATGTATAATCGGTCTTTCGCTGTGCCTGATTGGTCGTCAAGCCGTTCCATATTTGTTCGGTATGTGATTCCGACATGGTCTTGACACTATAACCGAGTCCGGTGAACAAGCCTCGCTGATGGCGATTGTACAGGGTGTACCCGATGCCGATGTCCGCATACATGCCTAAGTCAAAATCGTTTTTTCCGATGATATTCCACCCCGAAGTATTCATTTGATCTTCATCCGTCGGCCAGGCGATATTCACGCCGGTGGCGGCAAATGCGAAAAGCCTTCTGGGGCCGTTGCCGAAATATTTCTTCACTTCGGCAAATACGGGCACCGAGCGGAAGTAATAATAGTCGATCGCCGACCCCATTCCTGCGGTCCAACCCTTGCTGAACGCGACGCCGACCTGTGCCGAAAGTTGAGCGCCGACCTGCGAAGTCCCGTTCATCAGGGAAACGCCGCCCGTTACCTGGATCTTTTTCGCATCGGTCTGTTCCTGAGCCTGCAAGCCTGATTGGAGTTGCACCACGCATGCCATTAGACATAAAAAACGGTTCATTCGTTATGGTTTTTCTATGGTGATCTTACCGGTCACTTTGGCTTGTGCGGGAACGCTGTAGTCAATGAAGTAGAGGCCATCGGCGGCAACCGTGACGGCTATCTTGTTGAAGGCGATCACATCATATGTCTCCATGCCCGCCACGGTCTGCAGTCGGATCAGATTCTCAGGCCTTGCAGCGTCATAGATCTTCAGTCCGTCCTTTCCGTCGCAGATGAATAGAAGATTTCCGTCTTTTGACAGGCCGGCGGGTTCCCTCAATGAATAGGTTTTCAGAAGCTTCGGCTTGCTCAATGTGTTTATGTCGATGACGTCAAGCTGGTTGGTGACTCCCGTGCAACGGCTATTGCTCCGGAGTGTCACGTATGCATGCGTATCGTCCGCCACCACCGGGTCGCATGCCCTTGCGTGTGTGAACTGTCCGATCTTCAAAGGATTGTCCTTGTTTGTGGCATCATAGATGAACATTCCGGACTGCGAACCTATGAAAAGACGGTCTTTATAGGGAAAGATGGTTTCAATATCGCCTTGTTCGAATGACAAGTTCTTCAGGAATGTCGGCAGGGACGGGTTTGAGGTATTGAAGACCTTCAGGTCATTCCAACTGACGGTGTAGAGGCGGTCATCCATCAGACCGAAACGGGCCATCGATCCGCCTGTGCCATTTGTAACGCCGGGACTTGATGCAAATGAACTCAACCCACGGTTGTCAGCCATTAGGACCCCACCCAAGCTTCCGGGAGACCATGAAACAGTTGAACGGACTACCGTATCCACCCGCTTCCATTCAGTGATGATCAGGGATGTGTCTGCCCTGAAACCCCATGCATAGGCCCGATGGGGGAAAACCCCTTCGATGAATTGCTTCACCATCGATTTCGTCGGATCGGTGATGTCGATCGTGACCAGATCTGTGTAGCAATCTGCATACAGGAAATTTCCCCGCACAGCCATATCCACACAACCCGGAATCTTAATGAATGCAATGTTTTTTGGTGACGACGGGATGGAGAAGTCTATTACATGGATGCCCTTGTCGACCTCATTGAGGAAAATATGGTTGCCTTTTATGAATAACTTGCCTGGATTCGAAACCGGTAAAGGAGCCGCACTCCTGGCCGATGCACGTACCTCCGCTTTCGTCTTGTAGACCGGCCTGTAAAAACTATAGTGCTCGGTGAACCTGTCCTTGATGCAGGAATCCAAAAACATGCTCATCGCAAAGAGGAGGGTGATTGATTTGAGGGTATATCGCATGAAACCTTTTTAAACGTGACAAAAACTTTTCCGTTTACGTTGCAGCTGATCTGAAAAATTCCCAATATTTCCCCATACGGTTTGAATACGCAACAGGGGCGTACCTAATAATTTTGATATTTTTCAGTATTGAAGTGTTTTCCATTTTTCAGAAGCACCCGACGGCTTTTTTGGGTTAATTTACAATGAATGGATGTCCTTTGCAAAAAATACGTCTATTGGCCTACTTCCATGCTTGGACCTAATGAATAACATGTCAAACCCGTTACTGCATATTGAAGTTTCTTTTGTACATGGGCTCTTCATGCCCTTATTGTGCCTTATGGCTACAATGACCTTCTTTTATCTGCAAACAAAAAG
>CAJBPC010000312.1 GCA_903957405.1 uncultured bacterium
ACCACTGCTCCACCTCCCTGCCGCTGACGAACATGAAATACAACACAAAAAACATCACGGCTATATTGCCGAGAATGTTCGCCGTACTATTCAGAAAAGTCGGAATGAAATCCTTGACACGCGACTGTACCGTTTTAATTGCCTCGACATCCACAACTTCCAAACCCACAAAGCCTGTGATCTTTTCCGAAAATGCACGGATACCCGTCAACAATTCGTCTGAATGACTGAATATGTCATATATCTTGGGGGTGACAAGATGGATGGCATAATACAACGGGAGACCGATGATCACAAAAAATCCAAACAAAAAGAGAAAAGCAGTGCCCGACTTTCTCCATTTTCTTTGCTCCACAAGGATATGGTAACCATTCCGGCCAAGGACATAAAAAGTCACTGCACCCAGAAAACCGGGCAACAACATATAAAGTTCCTTTACGATCAGGAATCCCATTACCACTATCAGGGCCAGCAGTAAAATCTGACGGATTCTGTTGTTGAATTGAGCTGCCATTCATTAATGATATTGTGGTGATTTGTATCCGGGTCAGGGGACTGGAATACCGTTCAATTCGGCAACACGCGGTTAACCGTATTCGTCACCCCCATACTTTGGTCCCTTCACTACAGTTCGAGCAAATATCGATATTCTTCCTGCCTTTCATGAGTTCCCCGCGGAACTGCCTGTAATTTTCATTATGCCAGATCTCACGGAATGACTGGTTCTTCATGTTTCCCAACTGGTGCATGGCATCCTTATCGAAACAACAAGGCACCACCAAACCATCCCATGTGATGACATTCGCGTGCCAGAGTTTCCAGCAATGATTCTGAAGCTTGTTCTTTGGTACACGCTTCCCGGCAGCATTTGTCTTGTAACGACTGAATTTATCTATGGAAGTGATAAGGCCATTGGGATCGTTCTCATAATCATAGATCTGTGCAGTCTTGAACCATACCGCATCGACCCCAATTTCCTTGCCAAGCTTCTCCACCGCGTCCACCTGATCTTCGTTCGGCTTCACCACAAGGAACTGGAAAATCACAAAGGGCTTATGACTGCCCAGCGCTTTTTTCCACTTCACGATCTCCTTTGCACCGGCAATGACCTTTTCCAGCTTCCCACCCACACGATACTGCTGATAAACATCCTGGGTGGTCCCGTCGATTGAAATGATCAGCCGATCCAATCCGCTTTCAATGGTCTTTCTCGCATTTTCCTCATTAAGGTAATGCGCATTCGTCGAAGTGGCGGTGTATATCCCCTTCGATGAAGCATAATGAACCATGTCTAAAAACGATGGATTAAGATACGGCTCACCCTGGAAATAAAAAATCAGATAAATAAGTTCCTTGTGTATCTCATCAATCGTTTGCTTGAAAAAACTGCTTTCCAACATGCCGGTAGGACGGGTGAATGCCCTCAGCCCACTGGGACATTCAGGGCATCGCAGGTTGCAGGAAGTCGTCGGCTCAAAAGAAATCGATATCGGCAAGCCCCATTGCACAGGCTTTGCCGTGAAACGGCTGATGTGATAACTGGTATAAACTTTAAACGCATTCCATGCACGCCGGACGGTAATCCGGGATATAAGATTCAAAGTGTCACGATAATTCATTGCAGGCATACTGGTGTAAAATTAATCCAATCCAATGCAGCGACTGAAAAAAACATATCGCCATTCGGTGCAACTTTGCATACCAACAATGCCCCATGTCAGAAGCCAGAAAAAAGAAGATGTATGCCAGAAATAAAAAAATCGCCCTCACAATCCTATTCCTGCTATCTATCGTGACAATCAGTTTTCTCGTCTATGTATGGTGGCAGGAGAAACGATCCGGCTTCGCTCACTATTCGGGATTCGGAATTCCAATGCCTTCGGATTACGAGATATTCGGAATCGACGTATCCCACCATCAGGGCTTCGTACAATGGGATGCTGTGAAGAAAATGAAAGATAAGCAAATCAGGGTGGGGTTTGCATTCATCAAAGCAACGGAAGGATACACCCACCATGACCGCCAGTTCAAAAGAAACTGGCGCAAGGCCCGGGAAGCTGGAATGCTGCGGGGTGCCTATCATTTCTTCCTCCCCGGTAAGTCAGGATCCCAACAAGCAGATCATTTTATTGCAACGGTACGATTGGAGAAAAGCGACATGCCGCCTGTCCTTGATGTGGAAGAAACCCATGGCATTCCGATTCCGACCATTCGAAAACGAGTCAGAGAATGGCTCGAAAAAGTCGAACGACATTACGGCAAAAGACCGATCATCTACACCGGCGTAGACTTCTATAACAGGGTACTGGGAAGCGAATTCGATGTTTACCCCCTTTGGATAGCCCATTACCTAAAACGCGACAATCCTAAAATATCTAGGAAATGGACGTTCTGGCAGTTCAGTGAAACCGGTAATGTGAACGGAATCTCCACAAAAGTCGACTTCAATGTATTCCATGGAGATTCGGCAACATTGAAAAAACTAATGTCACGTTAAATTGATTTTTTCCGGCAGATCCTTACTTTCGTGAACACATAAACCACAACATGGAACCTGAAATAGCATTATACCTGAGAAAAATCGTATGGTCACTTTCGGCCATCATGGTTTGGATGCTGGTGAATATCTTCTTCGGAATCCAAAAGGGTTATATGCTCTTCGAAGAAGGACATACATTCGGTTCGGTGATCTTCTACCTTTGGCTTTCAGGTAGCTTCTACGCTCTTTTCAAACTCTACAAACGCCACTGGAGACAAAAGCAGGAAGAAACAACTTCCCCAAGCACAAAGCCATAAAAAAAGCCCCGAAATGGGGCTCCTTAATATCATTTATCCGAAATCGACACCGCTTATTGTTTTCCATCCAATATGATGGGGACACCCCCTTTCGACGGCATGACGACAATCTTGGCATTCTGCGAACCGGCAAGCTCTTTCAATGCTTTTATCTGTTCGTACTGAAGTTGCTTTTCAGAAAGACTCTCGCTGATGATGCGTTGGTAGTCTGCAATACCTTGCGCTTCTACACGCTTCCGCTCTGCTTCCTGCTTTTCTTTCTGCAGTACGAACTGCATCTTCTGTGCATCCTGCTCTGCATTGATCTTCTGCTCAATCACAGTCTTCACAGACCCTGGCAGCGTAATGTTGCGCACAAGCAGATTCTCCAACAAGAGACCGCGTTTCTTGAAATCTTCGTCGATGGTCTTGAAGATCCTGTTCTGGAATTCATCGCGCTTAGAGGAATACAATGCCACAGCGTCGTAATAAACGGCATTGTCACGGATACGGGTGCGGGTGATGGGCCTGACGATCTTATCCTCGTAATTCACCCCAATTTCACGGATCAGTTTAGGTGATTCTTCCGGAACAATACGATACAACACAGAAAGATCAATGGTCACTTCCAATCCATCGGCCGTAAGCACCCTAATGGCATCGTCTCCACTACTGGAACCCTCGTCATGCTTGCCGCTCATGGTATAGTTCTGTGTGCGAACATCCAACTGCTTCACTTCCATCAAAGGATTCACGAAATTAAGACCGCTACTCAACACATCATTATGAACCTTCCCAAACAGCGACTTAACACCCACATACCCCGCATCAATCTGCTTGACGCAGGATGTAAGGAATCCCAATACAATCAGTAGGATAGAAATGATTCTGACAGTTGGCAAAAACCTCTTTATCGGGTTATCCTCGTTACGGGAAAGCGAAATACCGGCTAACAATAAAATAAAACCAAGAATGATCAGAAACATATTATAAATGTTTATTTAATGAAAGAGTTAAAGTATTGTGAACAGGTTGCATAGGCTCA
The DNA here is from genome assembly GCA_903957405.1 of uncultured bacterium. GTDB lineage: Bacteria > Bacteroidota > Bacteroidia > Chitinophagales > Chitinophagaceae > Pollutibacter. Next base: position 3,821 of record CAJBPC010000312.1, read on the forward strand.
GAAATATACTTTGCTTAAAATCAGCTGCTATGATCAGAAACAATCACCCACTCCCCCCTGATCTTTCTGAATATAAGAGTATAATAACCCGCCACATCACCCGCCGCACGCTTTAGCGACCATTTCCCTAACACATGATAGTACTTAGGAGAGAGGCGTTTGACATGAAGGATCGTGAAAGTCAGTTTGCCCATCCGGGAGGTATCCCCGTAGTTCTTTTTGTAGGTGGCCAGCGTGGATCCATATCCATAAGTGACACCGGATTTACCGATATACATCAATGAATCATTTTGCCAATACCCGTTCATAAAACCATCCAGATCCCCATTGTTCCAGGCTTTTACCTGTAGGGCTAAAATATCCCGAATCTGCTTTTCTGCATGGGTTTGGGACTGTACCGAAAAACTATAAGTCAAAAAACACAGCAGTATGAATATGGATGAGCGCATGTAAGATCTTTTTTCCTAAAATAACCCATTTATCCAACACGGATGAGGATGGATATTGATTGGGTGATGCTTGGTTCCATTAAAAAAAGCCGCATGGGCGGCTTTATACATCGTTCAGCATGAGTTCCGTCAGATCTTTAAATCCCGGAGGTAGGCTGCACATGCTTCCGCACTTTTCAATGACGTGCTGTTATCATATCGTTCCTGCTCAACGATGTAATGTTTCATCCCTGATCCGGATGCCACCTTGAGTACTTTTGCATAATCAATGGAGCCTGTCCCCAAGTCACAGGAAGCATCCTGCTCTTTCGGATCCGCTTGCTTTATCCGGTCTTTCACATGACAAAGGGTGAAGCGATTTGCGTATTTTTTCAGCCATACTTCAGGATCCCCGCCGGCCGTGACCACCCAGTAAATATCCATCTCAAAATCCACCAAAGCCGGATCGGTTCCTTCCATTAGGATATCCTGAGGCATACGGCCTTCCATTTGTGTAAACGTATAACCATGATTATGGTAGGCAAAGCGAATGCCGTTTTTCCTGCAGATTTCTCCTCTTTTGTTGAATGTATCTGCATAACGCTTGTAGTCATCGAGCGTCTTTTGAGGGCCGATCCATGGTGAAATAAGGTATTTCATGCCGATCTGTCCTGCCTGTTCGGCCTTTTTTTCAAAATCCTTGTCGATATTGCAATGGCTAGATACCATCACAAGGCCGAGCTCATCCATATATTTTTTGAAATCGGTATGCTGCATTCCCCAAAAAATTCCAGTGGCGCCCTCATAACCCTCGATTTCCTTGTATCCAAAGCCGGCAACCTGCTTAAGTACACCTTTCGGGTCCTTCGGCAGTACATCCCGAAGGGTGTACAATTGAAGACCAAAAGAACCAAGTACCTGACCGGCGGCAGTATTGCTTTTCAAAGATGAATTACCTGATGTCGCGGCATCATTACCTGTCGGGAGGCTACATCCGATGCCTGCCAGCGTAACACCCGAAACCATCATGCCCGCATTACGAATGAATCTTCTTCTGTCTATCGTCATTTTTCTGGATTGTGTTTAAGAATCTGGATCTTCGGAAATTCTATACCTGATTAATTTGGGGTCTTCCTTTTTTTTATGTCGCCCAGGCCTTGTCCCCTTTCTTGTAGGGTACACATCCTTCATAACGTCCAGGAATCGCCACATACCTCAAAGCCTGTGTTGCACCGATCTCGGAACTGAAATATCCGAGGAGCGTCAGCTGCTTCAAAAGCGTGAAATAGTGGTTAGGATCTCCCTCTTTTTTTGCAGAGTTGTAGGATTTCTGTTCCTTGTCCGCTGCTGTCAACAATAAAGTGCGCTGCTCGGGTGAGGCTTTCATGAAACCATGGCCATACGATGTCTCAGAAATTTTATCAATGGCGGAAATCCCGTCTATGAAGATCTTCTGGTCTTTCTCATCGTAGCAATCGGTCACCATCACATGCATGAATTCACCCACTTTTGCCGCTTTGGCTCCTGGAGTATTTGTGGTTGGAATGATGGTTTCCGCAATCTCATCAAGAAAGGAAATCTGATCGGCAGTGAGCGGAAGTCCGGCAGCGGATTTCTTCACCCCCGGGCTGCATCCCTCTAAAAAGGCCGAACCGCCTACAATAGTACCCCCAAAGACGAGGGCAACCCTGCTCAATGCATCACGTCTGTTCATGTAAGAAGTTTTGTGGAAATAAATGTACAAAAAGAAATAGAGAATGCGTATTCGATATCTTAGTAACCTCATCACTCAAACAACAACATGTCAATGTTCAACAGCAAAACCATCATTCGTAACATAGCAATCGCTTCAGGCATCCTGTTTTTGCTGCATTTTTCTGCAGCCGTATCTGCCCAATTGCCCACCCCAATAAAACTGCCGAATGGCTGGTCGCTGACACCTGCGGGAAGAAGCTTTCCCCTGGGTGACCTTCCCCTGAATATCGCCGTTTCAGGCAGTGGAAAGCGGATGGCTGTGACAAACAACGGACAAAGTGTTCAGTCGATACAACTGATAGACCCCGTCTCAGAACAAGTATTGCATACGGAAATGGTGGCAAAAGCCTGGTATGGACTGAAATTCAGTGCCGATGAAAAAACGCTCTACGCCTCGGGAGGAAACGATAACCGAATCCTTGTGTACAAAGTATTCCCGGACAAACTGCAACTGGCGGACAGCATCATACTTGGTGATAAATGGCCGAAAAAAATCAGTCCTGCCGGTATGGATATCGACGAAGTCTCCAAGACCCTGTATGTCGTCACTAAAGACAATAAAAGCCTTTATGTGGCGGATCTGCGGAGGCGCGAAGTACGTCAGCAGATCTCCCTGGGTTCGGAAGCCTATACCTGCCTGCTTTCTCCCGATCGGAAAAATCTTTACATCTCCCTCTGGGGTAATGATAAGGTCATGAACTGGAACCTTATCACCCAACGAAAAAAAGAGTGGTCCGTAGGAGACAATCCAAATGAAATGTGCCTCACAAAAGACGGCCGATACCTCTTCGTGGCAAATGCAAACGATAACTCTGTGTCAATCATTGACACGCGGGAAGACAAGGTAACAGAAACCCTGAATGCCGCCATGTATCCCGATGCACCCAGCGGATCCACTTCCAATGGACTCGCACTGTCGCATGACGAAAAGACGCTTTATATCGCAAATGCCGACAATAACTGTCTGGCAGTATTTGACATCTCCATTCCCGGTTCGAGCCGTTCGAAAGGATTTATTCCGGTCGGCTGGTATCCTACGAATGTGAAAGTCCTGGGAAAGAAGATTTTCGTATCCAATGGCAAAGGATTCACATCGGCTGCTAATCCCTATGGACCCGACCCAAGCGAACAAAGGCAGAAAGTCATCTACCAAAAGAGTGACAGCAGCAGGCCGGCGGATGTACAATATATCGGCGGACTTTTCAAAGGCACCATGAGCATCATCGACGTACCCGATGAAAAGACGATGGGAGCCTACTCCAAAGCGGTCTATGAAAATGTGCCATATACAAAGGAAAAAGAAAGAAATCCAGGTGGTGAAGCCGGAAATCCCATCCCAAGAATGGTCGGCGAGTCATCACCCATCAAGTATGTTTTTTATGTGATCAAAGAAAACCGCACATACGACCAGGTACTGGGAGACATCCCAGAAGGCAATGGCGACAGCAGCCTAGTCCTGTTCGGAGAAAAAATCACACCAAACCAGCATGCATTGGCAAGGGAATTCGTACTGCTGGATAATTTTTATGTCGACGGGGAAGTGAGCGCAGATGGTCATAACTGGAGTATGGGAGCTTATGCCACGGATTACCTCGAAAAAAACTGGCCTACCAGCTATGGAGGACGAGGCGGAGAATACGATGCTGAAGGAACCCGCGAAATCGCCAACAACAAAAATGGTTTCATCTGGGATCTTTGCAGTAGGAGCGGAGTCAGCTACCGTACTTACGGCGAATTCGCGGATGACTATAAAGCCAATATCCCTTCTCTGGAAGGGCATTTCTGCCCCTATTATACCAGCTGGGACGAAAGCGTCAGGGATACCACAAGGTTCTCCCAATGGAGAAGGGAATTTGATTCCCTGCTGGCAAAAAATGCAGTTCCAAAACTCAACACACTCCGGTTTATCAATGACCACACACAAGGACTTACACCCAACAAACCGACTCCATTCGCACATGTGGCTGATAATGACCTGGCAGTAGGGCTATTTGTGGAATATCTCTCCCAAAGCCCGATCTGGAAGGAGACAGCGATATTCATCGTGGAAGACGATGCACAGAACGGACCCGACCATGTGGATGCACACCGGACAACCGCCTACCTGGCTGGAGGCTTTGTGAAGCGCCGGTTTGTCGACCACACCATGTATTCGACCTCATCCATGCTTCGAACCATGGAACTGATCCTCGGTCTCCCACCTATGACACAGTACGATGCAGCAGCGACGCCGATGTGGAATTGCTTCAGCCCCAAACCAGACTTAAGTCCATTCCGTGCCAAACCATCCAATATCAACCTGGATGACATCAACACCAAGAATAATGCACTCTCGCAAAAAAGTCTTGAATTCGATTTCTCCAAGGAAGATCGCGTACCCGATCTGGAATTCAGCGAATTGATCTGGAAAGCCGTGAAAGGTGAAAACAGCATCATGCCCGCCCCCCGTAGAAGTGCATTTTTAAGAACAAACGCACCCGAGTGATTGAATGATGGGTAAGATATCCCGATGTCATAACTTTATCAGCTGAAAGCAACCCGGTTTTTTATCAACAAAAGGAAACGAAATGAAAACTTTGAATCATCTTTTTGCAGCGCTCATCGGCATGACACTCTTTTCATGCGTCAGCTCAAAAAAGTACCAATCCCTTGAATCAAAATTGATGGAAGCAGAGACCTCCATCAAAGGAGTACAGAGCGATCTTAGAATCTGCCGTGATGAAAAATCAGAACTCGAAAGACAGCGCGCGGCATACGAATCAAGAATCAGCAACCTTACAGAACAAAGCAGCATGTTGAAAGAAAACAACAACATGGCGGTGAAACAGCTTCAAGACCTTTCAGTCATCTCCTCCTCACAAGCTGAAAGCATCAGGAAATCTTTAGAAAACATAGGGGCCAAAGACAACTACATACAAGGTCTTCAGTCACAAATGGCCAGAAAAGACTCCCTTAACATGGCACTCGTGATGAACCTCAAAGGTGCCATTGGAAACCTTGACGATAAAGACATCAACATCAAAGTCGATAAGGGCGTGGTATTCGTGGATATATCCGATAAACTCCTCTTCAAATCCGGCAGTTACGATGTGACCGACCGTGCGAAAGAAGTACTCGGCAAAGTTGCAATGGTCCTGAAAAATCAGCCAGACCTGGAATTCATGGTAGAAGGTCATACGGACGATATGCCTTTCGCAAGAGGAGTTCTCGCCGATAACTGGGACCTCAGCACGAAACGTGCCACCACCGTCGTTAGGCTCCTGCAAAAACAATATGGAATGGATCCCGCAAAAATGGCTGCTGCCGGAAGAGCGGAATTCCTGCCGGTGGATGACAACAAAACGGAAACCGGAAGGGCAGCCAACCGACGTACAAGAATCGTGATCCTCCCACAGCTTGATCAGTTTTTCAAACTGCTGGAAAGACCAACAAGATAATCTTCTGATTTTTTTTCCGATTAACCGGGGAGTTCTTCGAATTCCCCGGTTTCTTTGTTTTTCCTGACATTGTCCCAGTTGAATATGCACCCGTTCATAGCCACATAAACCCCGGAGGAAAGCGTCTGTACGAATGCCAGCGCACTGCCTAAATTGAAAAGTCCATCGGAACTTCCGAACTTATATGGGATCATGGCACCCGTGAGGACAATCGTTTTGCCTATCCCTTTTGATGCAAGCAATCTTGCCGTCTCCGCCATGGTATCGGTTCCATGCGTGATCAGAATCTTGTCCTCATCCGCAATGATACACTGCTCGGCAATTATATGCCTGTCATTCGTAGTCATCTCCAGGCTGTCGATCATCATAAGGGTCCTTACCTTCACATCCAATCTGCTGCGGCCAAGCTTTAACATCTCCGTAAGATGCGTATCCTTGAAATATAAATGGCCTGTGATCTCGTTGTATTCTTTGTCGAAAGTACCGCCTGTGACGAAGATCCGAATGGACATGTATATTAGTTTTCAGAGCCCAAAATAACGAATCCGTGTGACAACCAAGCCACACGGGTTCCACGAAACAATGCACTCATGCTCCTACGGGTTCAACCATGAAAAAATTATGCCCGCTATAAACGCCTGGAAAATCCCATACACGAGCCAAGACAACACCATCGCCAAACTGATATCGATATTGCTGTATGTTAACCAAAGCACAGGCACCATGGCGACAATGCCATAAACAAGCGCTATCTCAAAAGCCTTAAGGATATTGCTCCCCTTGAAAATATCCTTATACCTCTCCCAAAACCATTTCAGTGCGAAACTCAGCACAAAGGGATGAGCATAAAACATCCAATCGGTGGATGAGCCTGCCTGACGGAACTTATCACTCCAGTATTGATCCGCCAAGCCCGGAAAGAACTTGACCATGAGGAAAATCACGCCCCAGCTCAGTACCAAAAGCACTGAACCGGCGGTGAAACCTGCAACGAAAACTTTTTTCATAATTGTTATTTGATGGTTTATGTGTTTTATGTCAACCGATTTTTCTGAAAAACAACTGTACGGTCACTTTCAAGTCTTCATTGATCCTGATCAAACCGGCAAGCTTTTTCGGAGGCTCGAGATTGAAATCTGAAAAGACAAGATTCTTACTGCCCGACAAATGAAACAACCGCCCTGCCTGACTTTTTACGATAAATGACATCTCCACCCGCCTTATGATTCCTGCCAACTCGATTTCCACAATACCATTCAACGGTTGTCCAACCCGGATCGCAAATGGATCATCCAGGCTGACGAAATGGATCTTCATGAATGGATATTGCTGATGTCGCAATGTCCTACGCAAGTCTGCCGTAATAAATTTATGATGGCAGTCTATTTCACTGACATCAATATGCACCGTTCGACATTGGAAATGAAGCCTTTTTACCTTTGCATCTGTAGCGAATGTCAGTGTGTCGCAATGCAGGTATTTTCGTACATCACAGGCGAACTGATTGATATTGGAACTGCCCTCAATGAGCAATGTGCTGTTCTTTTCAACGATCCATGTCTGCAGACCGGTACTGCTCCCATCTTCTCCCATGAAGGAAGAACAAAAGACAAGACAGATGCAAATGATCCATTTCATACAAATAGGATTCCGTTCAGGTAACTATGGAAAACTCATTGAAAAAGCCAGGTTGGACAATTAACAAAACCCGGCTTTTCAACATAACACTGCATCACTCGCACATTAGAAACCAACAACGGCCTGTATCACGATACCATCAAACTTTCCATCTGTATACTGTGTTGCACCGGTACCTGATGGGTAATCCTTGTGATGCTGAACCACATACTCCCCTTTAAGCATGACGTTCTTGGTCACGAACCAACCACCGGAAAGAGCTACACGATCGACTTTGACATCGTCCCGAACCCCATTCAGATACAATTCACCTTTTACGGTATTGTAACGGGCACCTAAAAAGACATTCTCTCTCGCCCCGATCCTGTAGACAACATCACCCGCCAATTGATTTATGGTGCGGTTCGACATGGTCTTTTCAGCTGCTGAACGACCCTTGCCCTGCTCAATAGTGCCGAATAATTCAAGACCTCCGACTTTCACAAAACCATTTAATTGCAATCCGCTGGAATAGTACCCGAAACCTGGATTCACACGACCTGACCACGCATTCGCCAACGCGGTTGCTGCATATTTTTCAAGGACCATGAAATAGTTTGAGCCGGTACGATCTCCCCAATACAATGTATTGCTCGCAGAACTCTTGTCGATATAATAAGATCCACTGACCCGTACCCGGGTTTTATCTGTCAGTTGCTTGTCGATCCCGCCTTTCAAGTAGATGGCTGGCTTCTTCTCTGAAACACCCTCTTTCACATCACCCTTGATCTCCCCATTCGACATACCGATCATTCCGAAAATCCCGTTGTGCTGCAGATACACCTCTCCACCGATCTCCGTAGTAAAAGCATCCAGGATATAGTTTTCCATGAAAGGATTATACAATGTAGACCCCCCATCTGAACGACGGAAATGTGCATCACCATAATTGATCTCCATATGACCCACTTTTATCGTGGCATATTTCATCAGCTTTGTCCAGAAATCCCCCTTGAACGGAAGTCTGTCAAACTGGATATAACCACCCTTCACCCATGCTTCGTTATGGTGACGGGCAGATAGATACGTCACCAGATTCAACCTGATGCCGTCTGCCAGTTGGAAGTCCATGTTCAGGTTAGCCTGTGCAGTGTTGAAACCATTGCCCAAAGGATAGAGATAGTTTGCGTTCGTGGATACATTGGTGTAGTTGGAATGCTTCAGTGCCTGAAACTGCTGTGAGAATCCGGCGCCGATCCTTACGCGAACACCTTCGAAAGCCACATTGTTCTTGGGAGTCTCGAACATATTGATTCCATTCTGATCGTACGGACGAAAAAACTGGATGCTGTCATAAGACTCAAGGTATTGCCTCATTGCCGACTTTTCCTGTCCTGAAGCCGTCGCGGATAAGAAAAATCCTGCCAGGATATACAACAGTGATCTGAATGTAAGATTGCGTTTCATAACTCTCGATTTATATTTAATTGAAAAAGTATTGGTAAGTATGTTCATCATTGGGGCTTGACAGTCATACTGTAGTTTATAGTCACGTTCGGACTTGTCTTGATGGCACCAAGCATGATGCTGATTGCCTTCACATTGTAATCTGTCGTCGTGATTTTGTAGGATCCTTCAATGGTCACAGACTTGTCTGTATTGACCTTCGCAGTAGCTGTAAGGGTCACATCCTTCGTTACACTGCTGATGGTAAGCTTCCCGGGGGCCGTAATGCTGTATTTTCCGGATCCGCTTGATTTGATCGCCCCTGCACCACCAATGAATTTTATGGTCGGATATGTCGCAGCATCAATGGCCTTATACGCGTTATTGTCCATCTGGCTGCCATGCTTGCTCTTCAGCGTGTTCACCTGAATGTCGTAATAAACATTGCCGATGCCGGTGATGTTGCCTGAAACATCCATCTGCAGCATCATTGCAGCATTCCCTTTGGATGAAATCAACTCCCAATCGTGGATATTGGATGTACCCATGATGGTCGTATGTACCGCCCCATTTGCTGAATAAGTCGCTTGCGCACTCGCTTGCTGCAAACTGACCATGCTTGCAAATGCAATCAAGACAGGGATGGCGAACTGGAAAAATTTACCGTTGTTCATATGAAGAAATTTGGAGTTTGAGCTTGGTTCTGTGTTGTCAAAACTAAGCGGGTGAAACCCCTTGGTTAATGACCTGTGAATGTTGTTTGTGTGATTTTTGTTACAGAATTTTATGACCATCATCATAAAAAATGGAGGGCAGGAGCATGATTGAAAAAGAATGATGCACATCCGACTTCTTGAAAATAAAAAAGGACCGCCTGCAAAAGGCGACCCTCATTTCAAAAAAACGAAAACCCAACTTACTTTTCAATGGATGCCTGTGCCGCTGCCAATCGCGCTATCGGAACCCTGAAAGGTGAACAACTCACATAATTCAACCCCAAACGCTGGAAGAACTTGACGCTGTCAGGATCTCCCCCATGCTCACCGCAAATGCCCACTTTCAGGCTTTTCTTGACTTTTCGCCCCCTTTCTGTTCCAATCCTGACCAACTCGCCCACACCTTCCTGATCGATGCTCTGGAAAGGATCATCTTTAAGGATCTTCTGGTCGAGATAGTTCGGCAGAAATCCGCCAATGTCATCGCGGCTGAAACCAAAACTCATCTGCGTCAAGTCATTGGTTCCAAAACTGAAAAAATCGGCATGCTCCGCCATCTGACCGGCTTGCAAAGCTGCACGGGGTATCTCAATCATTGTTCCGAATTGATAAGGAATACTCCTGACTTTCTTAGACTCGCACACTTCCATATACACCCTGTCAACAATCGACTTTTGATGTATCAATTCATTGGCGGTGCAAGTCACAGGTATCATGATTTCGGGGTATGCTTTCCTGCCCGCCTTATTCAATTCGGCAGCGGCTTCGAATATCGCACGCACCTGCATCTCTGTGATCTCAGGATAGCTGATGCCCAAGCGAACACCGCGGTGCCCGAGCATCGGGTTATTCTCGTGCAATGAAAGCACCCTACGGCGAAGTATACTTATGCTGATACCAAGTTCCTTACCCAATTCCTGCAGCTTGGCAGCATCGTGCGGTACAAACTCATGAAGCGGCGGATCAAGCAGACGAATGGTGACTGGATACCCACTCATGACATGTAGCGTTTCCTTGATATCCTGCTTCACAAATTTGAACAACTCATTAAGTGCATCCCGGCGCTCCTTCTCCGTCTTACTGACGATCATTTTACGGAGCAGGAACAATGGCTTATCGCTCCCCTCTCCATAAAACATATGCTCCGTGCGGAAAAGACCGATGCCCTCGGCACCAAATGACAACGCAATGGCGGCATCATGTGCCGTATCAGCGTTGGTACGCACACCCATCCTCCTATGCTTGTCAACAAGCTTCATGAAATCACGATAAGACAGATTCTTACTGAGATCAATGTCAACCAACGACAGACTTCCCTCATATACAAGACCCTTGGATCCGTTTAAACTGATCCAATCTCCCTCATGAATGACCTCACCGGACTTCGTCCTGAAGGTCTTCGCTTCACCATGGATCTCCATATCCCCGCACCCTACGATACAACATTTACCCCAACCCCGAGCCACCAATGCAGCATGGGACGTCATACCTCCCTTCGTTGTAAGAATTGCCTGAGACTTATGCATGCCGTCAACATCCTCAGGCGAGGTCTCTTCACGGACCATAATCACCATCTCGCCCCTTGATGCCCATTCAACAGCTTCGGCTGACGTGAACACCACTCTGCCACGTGCACCTCCCGGTCCGGCCGGTAGTCCCCTAGCGATTGGCCTCGTTACAATTTCAACCTTCGGATCCAGCATTGGCAAGAGCAACTCAACCAACTGATTGGGATTCACTCGTCCGATGGCCGTCTCAGCAGTAATGAGTTTCTCCTTGTGCATCTCAATGGCCATTCTTACAGCAGCCACACCATTTCGCTTCCCGACACGGCATTGCAACATGTAGAGCCTGCCTTTCTCAATGGTGAACTCAAGATCCTGCATGTCTTTATAGTGCTTCTCAAGGCGCTTCTGGTATTCGTCAAGTTCCTTGTACAGCGTGGGCATGATCTCCTCAAGTGTCGGCAGATGTTCACTCTGCGCATTCTTCGAATATGCATTGACGGGAGCAGGGGTGCGCGTTCCCGCCACCACATCCTCGCCTTGCGCATTGACAAGATATTCTCCATAGAACCTGTTCTCACCAGTGCCCGGGTTACGCGTAAAAGCCACACCGGTAGCACTCTCAGCACCCATATTCCCAAATACCATCGCCTGCACGTTGACAGCAGTGCCCCACTCGTCAGGGATCTTCTCGATGCGGCGGTATTCCACTGCACGCTTACCATTCCAACTGGAAAAAACCGCACTGACACCACCCCATAACTGCTCATATGGATCATCCGGAAATGGCTTCCCGATCACTTTCAAAACAGTCTTTTTGAAATCCGTCACCAGGGATTTCAATTGCGGCACTGTGAGATCCGTATCACTCACATACCCATTTTGACGCTTCACAACCTCCAGCTTCTCATCAAGCAACTTGCGGATGCTCTTGCCGCCCTTGGGATGCAGCCCCGCCGCCTTCTCCATCACCACATCCGCATACATCATGATCAATCTGCGGTATGCATCATATGCGAAACGCTCATCTCCCGTCTGTTCAACAAGCCCCTTGATCGTATCGCTGTTCAGTCCCACATTGAGAATGGTCTCCATCATGCCGGGCATCGAACGCCTGGCTCCGGAACGGATGGATAAAAGAAGCGGATTCTTCACATCACCGAATTTCTTTCCCATCAACTTCTCGGTCGCATGCAATGCGACATTCAACTGCGCATTCAGAATCTTGGGATATGTCTGCTTGTGATCGTAGTAATAAGTACACAACTCCGTCGAAATGGTGAATCCAGGAGGTACCGGCAGTCGAAGCTTTGGATGGCCTGCCATCTCCGCCAGATTCGCACCCTTACCCCCAAGCAAATTTTTCATCGACTCGTTTCCATCAGCCTTCCCTCCGCCAAAAAAATAAACATACTTTCGGGAATGTGTCGGCTTCTTTGTTGAAACTGATTTTGCCATAAAATAGATTTTCGAATTCAATGCAGAGTTATCCTAAACCTCTTGACACGACGATGAACCACTGTCAGAAACATGCATGATTCTAGTCATATTGAAAGATGACCAAGGCACACGAAAAAATGATACGGTCGAATCAAAGGCCCGTTGACGAATACTTGATCAGTTTTTTAGTATTGTCGAAAAGGATCCACTTTGGCCTCTTCACGGATGTCCCCGCTAAGGGCATTAAGAAACGATACGATCGATGTGATCTGCGATGATGTCAATGCCCTGTTCAATTCCGCTTTTGCCATCACCTTCACGGAACTGTCGAGGCTTGCAACACCGCCGTTGTGGAAATATGGATTTGTGTGTTGAACATTTCGCAAACCGGGAACCTTGAACCTGTCCCTGTCAGCTGAATCGCCGCTGAAACGCATTCGACCCTCATCATCCACCCCACTGAATGCAAGAGTCCTGTAGTCGGTGTATATGCCGAACCGCTGAATGGATGTGCCACCCAATGCCACTCCGTTATGACAACCTGCACAACCGGTATTGATGAATTCAAGGAGCCCCGCTTTTTCCTCCGAATCCAACGCCTGCAAATCTCCATCCATGTACATGTCAAAACGAGAGGGAGTGAGCAAAGTCCGCTCAAAAGCCGCTATCGCCCGCTTTGCATTTCCATAACTGACAGGTATGTCATCTGCCGGAAATGCCGACCGGAACATTCGTTGATACATTGTGTCAGCACGAAGACGATTGACAATGAAACCCAAATGAGGAATGGAGATCTCATCCGGATTCAACACCATCTTGCCGGGTTGTTCCTCAAGGGATGTAGCTCGTCCATCCCAAAAAAACATGTTATGCAATGCCGCATTGAAAACAGTAGGCACATTTCGACCATACGAGTTGCCCTCGTCCTCGTCTGCCGATCGCTTATTATCCATTCCGAACCGATCAAGTCTGTGACAACTATTGCAGCTGACAGTGCCTGACTTCGACAGCCTCCTGTCATAGAATAAAAAATGTCCAAGCATGACCTTTGCATCAACCTCCGGATCGTTGTCTGCTATGGCATGAGCGGGCAAGGATTTGAAAAAAACAGCAGCACTTCCCAATAACATACTATCCTCAATGGCCACCCTTTTGCTTTCAGTTCGATTTGAACGGATGCATGCAGTCTGCAACAAAATGAAAAATACTATGGATAACCGTTTCATGTCACGGGTTTGACACATGAAAATACACGGCCGAAATCATCAAGACTATGACTTCGCTCATCCCGAGAAACAAAACCTCAATCTTGCAAACCCCAGAATCTTGAAAACATTACAAGATTGTATGAACTCGTCAGCCATGACTACACTCATGGTTGACGAGTGCTCTTTGGACTATTTTTTTTCCACAAAAAAAGATGTTGAAAAATCGTAACCACATATTGGCTTCCATCTTCCGAGAGATGTCTGCCTGCTACAAATACCTCGGTACGGAACATCGATTCCGGAAGATCGCCATCGAACGGGCTGCAAGCGACTACATCGTGATGACGGATCATTCTCCCAGCTCACGGATAGCCGGGGGCCTCTCACCAAAAGATTTCTACAATCAATTCAAGGAAATAGACCGCATCAATAATAAGATCGGTCGGCGATTCATAAAAAAAGGTGTCGAAGTAGATATACTCCCGACGGATCACTTGACCTTGACCATAATCTGCTTAAAGCATTCGAATGGGTTACCGCATCGATGCACAGCGGATTTACAAGTGACAATACCGAACGACTCATCAACGCCTGTGATCATCCATTAGTGGATTGCATTGGACACCCTTCCGGGAGATTGATCGGAAAAAGAAATGCATATCCGTTGGATTGGAACGCACTGTTCCAAAAAGCTTCGGAAAAAAACACCATGATCGAAATCAATGCACAACCTCAACGACTCGACATTCATAACGATGTCGTGCGCGATGGCGTGATTGCCGGTGTAATGATGTCCATCAGCACCGACGCTCATGATCCGTAACAATTCGACTTCATACGTCTTGGCATCGGTGTGGCCAGAAGAGGTTGGTGTGGCAAAGAAAATATCCTGAACACAAAAGCTGGACTGACATATGCAGCTTCCGAAAATCCCGACGGGAGAAAAATCATGATCCGATCAACTGAATATCAAACCCATCACCTGTTCATCAACATACCTTTTTTCTGATGTCAGATATGTATAATTCTTAAGGATTCCTTCACTCATGAAACCGAGAGACTCATACAAACGGATTGCCCTCGTATTCGTAGTGGCCACCGTAAGCTCCATACGGGTAAATCCCGATGAACGAGCCTGGCCGATCGCAGCATCAATCATCATTTTTCCATGACCCTTGCCACTCCATTCCGGGTCAATCGCAACACCACCCAAATATGCGATGTGGCTGTTCCGGTATTTCATCGGCTGCAGTTTACACATCCCTACTGGTTTTCCGTCTACCTCATACAACCATTTGATTCCTCGGTGCACTAGGTCTGTACCAATCAGTAGGAACTCCTCAAAAGTCATGTACTCATACAGTAACCATGGATTGACGGATGGATGCATATGAAGCCTGTACAAAAATGGAATATCCTCTTTCGTAGCGATTCTGATCATCCGTCGAAGGTAGTATTTCCTCCTTTTCGTACCTTGATCCAATGAATCCCAATCTTACAGGCATCGGACTTCTATTCCTTACACAGTTCTTTGCTTCTGCCAACGCACAGGTTTTGCCAGACATGGTGATCGTTAACGGACGCATCATCGATGGTACCGGAAACAGTTGGTTCTATGCCGAAGCAGCAATAAAGGACGGCAAAATCATGAAAGTTGGTAGAAACCTGACAACACCCGGAGTGAAGATCCTAGATGCCAAGAACATGTTCGTCTGTCCGGGCTTTATCGATGTACATGCGCATATCGAAGCAGGAATATTCGACCGCCCAACCGCCGACAATTACATATATGATGGGGTAACGACCGTGGTGACCGGTAACTGTGGCAACGCTGCTGAAGACCTGGGTGCTTTTTTCAGAAAAATCGACAGCATTCAGACCTCCATAAACGTGGCATCGCTGGCTGGCCACAATACCATCAAAAGACTAAGCATGGGAATGGGCAGTCGAACTCCGACGATTGCGGAACAACAGAAAATGGAAAAACTGATGCAACAAGCCATGTCTGATGGTGCAGTGGGGCTTTCCACCGGGCTCATCTATCTCCCGGGCATGTATGCAAAAACAGAAGAAGTAGTCGGCATAGCAAAGATCGCAGCACAAGCCGGGGGTGTTTATGCTACCCACATGCGTAACGAAGGGTCGAATGTCACGCAAGCCATCGAAGAGGCCCTCACCATCGGCAGAGATGCAAAAATCCCGGTACAGATATCTCATTTCAAAGTGGCCGGCCGCGCAAACTGGGGCAGATCAAAAACCACATTGGAGCAGGTGGAGAACGCCAGAAAGCAAGGTATTGAAGTTACCATCGATCAGTATCCATACACAGCGAGCAGTACCAACCTGGCTGTCACGGTACCGGACTGGGCGCTGGACGGTGGCCTTGATTCATTACGAAAAAGGATGATGGATCCCATGACAAGAAAAAAAATCATCAGAGGGATGATGAATACCATCAAGAAATCGAGGAACCGAAATTACAGCTATGCCGTTGTAGCCATGTACTCGCCGGATACCTCCCTAAATGGTAAGAATATATCAGAAATTAATCGGCTGAAAGGCAGGAAAAAAGGAGTCCATAACGAGGCTTCAACCATCCTGGACATGTTGAAAGTCGGAAATGCACAAATGGTTTACCACACCATGAACGAGGAGGATGTGAAACACTTTATGCGGTATCCTTTCAACATGCCTGCTGCAGACGGCGGCGTGAACTCCGGAAAGGGAATGCCACACCCAAGATCTTATGGTACCAACGCCAGGGTATTGGGCAGATACGTCCGGGAAATGAACATCATCGGGTTCGAAGAAGCCGTGCGTCGCATGACGTCTTTGCCGGCACAAAAATTCGGACTGAAGGACAGAGGTCTGCTGCGGGAAGGATTTGCAGCGGATATTGTGATATTCAACCCCGAAACCGTCATCGACAAATCCGATTTTGAAAACCCCCACCAGTTTGCTGCTGGGATTCCATATGTGATCGTAAATGGTAAAATCGTAATTGAAAATGGAACACACAATGGAACACGCAGCGGAAAGGCTATCCGGAAAAAAGATGACTGATCAATATCCTTGTTGGTGACAAGCAAAATTATCGGAACACCCCATCACTTACCCTTTTTCCACTGGTCATAACCTATCTTGGCCTCATCTAACAGGGCTATGAACTTCTTGATATCTGGATCATATCCGTACCCATCCCTGATGATCCTCTTTTCATCGCCATCAAGAAAGAAATAATACGGTTGGCTGTTGGCAAGATATGTGGTCACCTGCAAATCAGCATTCTTATCCCCTAAGGTTGTCACTTTTTTATTCAACGCCTTTGAATAGTATTGCTCTTGCTCTTGAAGATCAATGTCATGTACATCGACGTATAGAGATACGATCACGAAATCCTCCTTAAGCCTTTTCATGACCTCCGGATCGCTCCAAACCTCGGCTTCCATCTTCCGACAGTTCACACAATTAATCCCGGTGAAATCAATCATCAATGGCTTTTTCAACTTTCGGGCAATATCCAACGCCTCCGCGTAGTCAAAATATGTGGTCATTCCATATGAAGTGACGACTTCCGGCTCATAGATGCGCATCCTGTCATAATATTTTTGAGGATGCGGAAGATCGGTTGAAGTCTCGGAAATATTACCTGACGAAACTGCTTGCTTCTGAGGTACGCCCGTCATGATGAAATCCTGTGTCCCAAGAGGTGGCAAAAAAGCTCCAATGGCCTTCAATGGCGCACCCCACAGACCCGGGATCATGTAGACCGTGAATGAAAACGAGGCAATTGCGAAAAAAAGTCGGGTAACCGAAAGATAAGGAAGCCCAAAATCGTTCTTGGGGAGCTCATCGTCATGATGGAGCTTCAGCTTTCCCAAAAGATATGTACCCAGCAACAGGAAAATCACGATCCAGAGACTTAAAAACACCTCCCTGTCAAGGAATCTCCATCCTTTTACTAAATCAGCATTGGAAAGGAACTTCAATGCCAAGGCAAGTTCAAGGAAACCAAGTGTGACTTTTACCGCATTCAGCCAGCCGCCGGCTTTTCCAAGGATGTTGAGCTTGCTCGGAAAGAACGCGAACAGCGCAAATGGCAATGCCAACGCAATTGAAAAACCCAGCATCCCTATCAATGGTCCAAGGTAGCTCCCCTTGGCAGCGAGCACCAAAAGGTTGCCGATGATAGGCCCGGTACAGGAAAATGACACCAACACCAAAGTAAGGGCCATGAAGAATATCCCCATGAAACTGGTAGATCCCGAGCGGGCATCAGATTTATTCATCCAGGATGCCGGGAGATTTATCTCGAATGCTCCTAAAAATGATATGCCGAATACCAGAAAAAGCACGAAAAACACCAAATTCGCTATCCAATTGGTAGCGAGATTGTTCAAAGCAGCAGGTCCAAACGCAAACGTGACTAAAAAGCCCAAAAGAGTGAAGATGATCACGATAGACGCCGCATAGACAAGGGCATTCCGGATTCCTTGCTTTCGGGTCGTACTGCGTTTGGTGAAGAAACTGACCGTTACCGGTATCATGGAATACACACAAGGGGTCAGCAATGCCAACAATCCACCACCGAAGGCTGCTATGAAAATCCACCACAGAGACTGATTTTGTATATCCCCGGCAGACTCATCAACACTTCCGACTTGACCCGCTCCAGAAGGTCCCTGCGTTTCTCGTTGTATGAAAAAACTGAAGGAATCCTCACCATTCAAAAATGCATCACCCGACTTATACATATACCGGACGCTGCCTTTCAACACAACACTATCTGAAGCCTTGATCCTGACCGGAATCTGCCATTCGACTGAGTCAAGGAAAAAGGAAGTCTCTGCCTCAAGGGAAACATCCTCCTCTGACATCAGATTTCCTTTCGACACTAGGCTATCCTTCACGTATGCTGAAGAGGCACTGTCAAAGGTTATCTCTGAATAGAGCGCATCTTCTGCAGACTTTTGAAGCTGATAGATCTTTACGCCGGGTTTGACAGCTGCCTTGATTGATAGAAGGACCAGGGAATCGTTCAATCGTTGCTTGCCATACGTCAGCTGAACCGTTCCCTCCTTCTGCGCAACCAAGGATAAAGGGAACAACAAGAGAATACAGGCGGTAAATCGTCTGAGTAATGGCGACATCTGAATGTTTTATTGGACATTATTGCAAGGACACGGAAAAAGTCTTCCTTACAGGAGGTAGGCATTCTGTATCATTGCATAGCATATATTCCACTGTACCACTCAGGTTAGTCTTGACATTTCCTTTTACGCTGGCAGTCTGCACGAATTCGACCTTATTCGAGTATTGCTTCACATTCACATCAAAGAGTTTCTCAAAATGAGTCTCCATTTTGCCGACCTCTTTCACATTCCCGGTCAACACTACCAAAGGGTTCTTTGTGAATTCAACCGATGTGGGTATGGGACCGCCTTCCGGTGTGGTCTGAGAATAAATATGCCACCCCTTTTCAACAACTGCCGTCATCCTGACCTCAAACTTTCCAGCGCCAAGCTTTTTGGAAGTAAAAGCCCAAGTAACAGGATTCTTGACCTGTGCTGAAGAACCCTGAGGGAACAGAGACATCAAAACAACAAAAGAAAGCACTAAGCGCGTGAATGCTTGCATGACCATTACATTGAATTTGTGCGAAAATAGCCTTTTGGACTTAATCATTCCGTGTCAAAGGTCACCAAAGGTTTCGGGATTCCTTTACATGTTCAAAACGTAACCAATTCAAAAACAGGCTCTTTCAATCTCCTCTCACCCTTGATGCCCGGTTTTTGTTCCTCAATGGCAAAAATTGTGAGGGATTTTTTCTCTTTCTCGACAACATAGGCAAACGTCACAGCATTTCCCTCATCAGTTGTCATGGTTATGATATTATGATAGGGGAGTGTGGTCTGCATGCAATCGCCCGTATAGCAAAGGGCATAATCACGATATCCCTTAAGCCCTTCGATGTTTCCACTTGGCAGGAAACGAACCTTTTTTCCGGAGGCATTGCCCTTTTCCATCAGCTGGTAATTACCTGCGACCATTTGGTCATTGATAAGTGAAGTCAAAACAGGAATTCCATCCCGCATGTCATCCACCCGGATATAATGTGAAGAAGTGGATTTCCCCGTGAATGCAGTATCCATTAAGATGAAACCCTTTCCGTCCGCATCTGCCACAATGGTCATGTCGCCATGAAATGATGCGTTCTTGAGAATTAAATTACCGTTTTCAGCAGCATAGGTAAGGGTATCACCCTCAAAACCCCTGTCGACAAAAACCTTTTCGGAACCCGCAAAATAAAACTGGAAAGAATACGCCCGAGGTGAGAAATTCAAAGAGTCTTTGTTTTCATCCAGGAATGTCTGGTTGACAAAGCGCCCCTGCAGCACGGTCTTGTCCACCTCTTTTTTCGCTGTATTCTTGCAGGAAGCTAGGACTATGAGTCCTATGACAGACAAAAAGAAAATAATTTTATTATGCATTTCCGGTGAGATTTTATGTATAAAGATAGACTCACATACCGGATAGTGTCATAATAAAGCGTTAAATCGCAGACCTCAACCCTTCAAAAGCAACTCGACAGGTTTTACTTCCGAATGTTGGCTGACAACATAGAATTCCGGCTTTGGATCTCGAAGAAACAACTCCCTGTACTTATTCTGCATCCTGCGTTTGTAATTCCCGAGGTAGCCGGGCTTGGAAATGAGTTCCTTGTCCAGGGGCATAGCCTCGATGAGTTCGCTCCCGACAAACATCATCAAATTCATGGTACGGATTTGCTACAAAATAAGTTAGACCGGCATTAGCAGTCAAGCAGACTAATACGCTTCAGTGTTCGTATTTGTACGGAAAGAAA
>CAJBPC010000313.1 GCA_903957405.1 uncultured bacterium
ATTGGCCGCAACGATGTTAGCTGCAGCAACTGGTACGTTGTCGACAAATGCACTGGCACCCCTGCGGGATGGGAAGTTGACAAATTTCAACAGCGGATTGGTGCCGGATGCTGCGAGCAGGGTGGGCATGTTGGTGTTTGGGTAAGACTCAGGGATCATCGTGCTGCTGAGCACACTGCCGGGCACAACATGGTACTGGAGGATCGCCGTGAGTGAAGCGATCGGCAACGCGCCAACCGTGGCGATATTAGCCGGGAGTCCAAGTGCTGTGAAGAGGTTGTTGAACGCGTTGTTATCCGGAGCAAAAACCGTGAATTTGGTGTTCTTGTCTAAAAGCGGCGCCAGCAGCCCGACCCGGGTGACAGCAGCCTGCAGGTAGCTGAAATTTGGATCGTTGAGCAGTTCCCCGATGGAGCTCCCGGTAGGTGTCGGATAGTTTATCGGTGTCGGGTCTGGGATATTCTTATTGCAGGACGCCATGGTGATCCCTGCGAGGAGCAGGAACAGGGCAACCGGCCGTGTGATGTTTGTCAAAATTTTCATATCGTGTGTTTTAGACCGTTGCTTTGATTAATAAATATTGTAGGCGAAGGCAACATAATACATACCGCCGATGGATGGGTTGGCGATAGCCGTGATGTAATACTGGTTCAGGATGTTGTTTGCACCGAAGCGAACGACAGATTTGATTTCAGGGAAGCGATAGCTGACCTGAGCATCAAGGTTGTGGTAGGCGGGTACGTATCCATTGGCCAGGGAGGAGGTATAGAAGAAAGCATCCTGCCACCTGTATGCCAGACTGAAGCCAGCGCGTTTGTCCTTGCCGAATCCGTGATTACCGAAAAGCACGTTTGTCTTGAGGTTGGGCGCATTGAAATTGGTCACATAGGCATCCGGCACATCACCGAGTTCGTCATAGCTTCCGTTCGCATTGGCAAAGAAACCACCACGGAAACTGTATTCGATGCTCAAGCCTGCTCCGAGGGTTTTGACCTGTGTGGGTGAGTTGATCGGCACTTGAAGGATCCTGCGTGCGGCCGGATTGACGATGTCCGTCGGCTGAGGATTGGCCCTGATGGATTGCACCACGTTCACACTGGTCAAGAAATCCTTATACTGACCATAGTACCCGTAGAAATCGATCATCAGCCTTTTATTCGCCATGAGTCCGCGGTATCCGAGCTCATAGGAAGTCACCGATTCAGGCTTGAACTCCCCAAATGTCTGAACTTTTATCTGTGGGTTTGGTGAGAGCAGATCTGCCAGGGAATAAACAGGGTTGTTCTTAAAGTTGTAATACTCCAACATTTCCGGGACACCACCGATGAGGGTCGCACCGCCCACTGCCAGGTTTATGTATTGGTTCTGGGTGGATGGGAATCGATAGGCTTGCTGATATGACAGGCGCAGGTTATGGTTTGGCGCAAGCTTTATAAGCGCGGTAGCCCTTGGCGTGAAGCGGCCTTTGAAGTTCTGGTTTTTGTCATAGCGACCAGAGATGGTGAACTTTACGAGGTCGTTGAACAAAGGCTTTGTCACCTGCACGTAAGCACCATATTCGTTGATGCCGATCGGGCCAGTGGAATCTGCGAACAGCGTTCCCTGTGAGTTGAGGACGAAGCGGCGGAAATTACCACCGACCAAAACCTCTGCGAATTCACCGGTGAGGTGAGAGAGGTTGTATTGTCCTTCTACGGCATACAGGTCACTGCGATCGACGAAGAGTCCGCCACCTTGAGAGATGGGCTTGAGTCTGATGGAATCCAATGTCTTGTTGAAGCGTGAGCTTCCCGCGACAGGCCTTCCCACATCCGCTGCGTTGCGGGCGATGTTGTGTGCGTTGATGTCGTTTTGTCCGCCGAGTTTACCCGCCAGGAAAGCCTGACCGTATTCGGTATACCACTGCGGGGATGGCTTCCAACCTTCGTTGAAAAGTCGGCTGGCGATCGTGGCGTTGTAGGACTGACCAGAATTCTCCTGTGTCGTATAGCCGCGTATCATCCAGTTTTTGTGGATCAATTCCGCTTTTGCCTGGCCCATCTTCAGGTCCTTCAATGCGTAACGGTCGCTACCGGTATATACCGTGTTACCAGTACCCCAGAAACCTGACACGATGGCTTCGATGTTGTTGGTGACTTTATAATGGAGCGCACCGCTGACTTTGTAGTTCAGGGTATTGGGATCCACCATTTCCCTTTCGGTGTAGCCGGTCCTGGACACATTGATCGGGCTACCGGTGAGTGTGGAAATGTATGGAGCAAGGAAAGGCGCCTGACCGGCGATGCCGGTGAGCACCTGGCGCAGATCGATCGTCGTTTCATCACCATAGGTGTTGACGCCATCGTAGTTGGGGTCGGTGGAGCGCGTACCCGCAATAAAATTTTCTGTGATCCGGTTGTTACGGTTCACGTTTCTGTAATCAGCCGCCAGCCAGTCTTTTGCCTGGATGAGTTCCGTGTTGATCTTGAAAGCGAAACGCTCTCCGATCTTCTTGGCGTAGCGCAGCGTCCAGTTATGGTAGCCTGAGGTGTTCCGATAGCGCTTGTCGGTGTGCATGATGCCTTCTTTCACCTGGAAGGAAAGGCCTTGGTACTTGAAAGGACTCTTGCTGTTGATGAGCAGGGTTCCGTTCATACCGCCCGGACCATAGAGGGCGGAGGATGCACCCTGCAGGAGTTCCATGCTTTCCACATCGAGTTCCGAGAGGCCGACGATCGAGCCGACCGCGAAGTTCAGACCCGGGGCTTGGTTATCCATTCCGTCAACGATCTGGTTGAAACGCGTGTTACCGCTTCCTCCGAAACCGCGGGTGGTGACCGTCCGGAAGGTAAGGCTGGATGCCACCATGTCGATGCCCTTCATGTTGGTCACAATGTCGAAATAGTTGGCGGCAGGTGCGTTCCGCAGCGCTTGTCCGCTGACACGCTCGATGGATACGGGGGATTCCAGGATCCGCGTCGGGAGCCTTGTGGCCGACACGACCACCTCGTCACCGAGGGAGCTGGTCGACATCAGGGTCACCGTGGGGACAACGCCCGCAGAAGCTACCGTCACTTCTTTGAAATCATAACCGATGGAAGTGAATACCAGTGTGATCGGAAACTTGGAAGATGCAGGAACGGTGACCTTGTAATTACCATTATCATCGGTGAAGGTGCCGACCGTCGTGCCCTTGATGGTAACAGAGACTGCGTTGGCAGCTTCTTTCGTAAGCGCATTCTTCACGTTCCCGGATACCAGCTGACCCTGTGCAAGCAGCAGGATCGGGCAGGCAAGGAACATAAGGAGGGCGGAAATCGCTATTCGTTTCATAAGCAATCTGTTTTGGTGCAAAT
>CAJBPC010000314.1 GCA_903957405.1 uncultured bacterium
AACAGGACCCGGTCAAAGCTGTTTGCCGGATACAGCTTGGACAGCTGATGAAAATCGCCTTGTCGAACCTTAATCTGATGTTCTAAACCCTTGGATTTGATGCGTTTTTGTGCCTCTTCAACCTGTACCTTGGAAAGCGTGATGGCTTCAATGTTCAATTTGCGCCGTTCGGCAAATCCAATGGCTGGCCCACATACTCCGCAACCTGCATCCAAGACACTCAGTCCGTCTTCCAACCTTGCGGATTGTGTGATATAGTCAAGTAATTCATCGGTGGAAGCGGGCCTGGAGCCCTGAAAAACCTCACCAAACCCTTCGATATATCCTTGGGTCGATTCTTCGTAATAACGTTTGACATCTGAAACACTGTGCTGGTTGATCGTTGTACGAACATCCCGGACAACCTCTGGCGAATGGGGGATTATTTTTGTCGCTTGTGGTTTTTCTCCGAGCAATCTCTTGGCAACGGCGGCGAGACGACTCAGGAAGGGTGCTTCGTTGACTGCAGGGGGTTGTGTATCATGTACCGGCGCCATGTTGGTATTCCCGGGGATAGGCGGGGTAGGCTCTTCGGCCAGATGCGCAGATATGGGGGTAGGATGGTGGAAATCCTGGCACATTTCCTTTTCTTTCTCAAGGAGTTCCAGATATGCTGTCGGTGAAACACAGATATTATCCGGGAAAAGTTCTTGTCGAAGATGTGCTGCATTTCCCAGGCGCTCCTGAAACTCATCATACCCATAGGGACGATTCTCGTTTGGAACTACTTTTAAAAACCTAAGATCCGCTGGCCTTGGAACCAGTTTACCGAATTCTTTTTCAAAGAATGCATCTGTCCCTTCATACAATTCAAACTGTAGTGGAGACTTCGCGTCAAAATGAACGTGCACAGCGGTCGTTTCCTTGGGTATACAGGTGCAATGAATAGCGTAACGGGCTGTTTCTGTTTGGTTCTGGGGAGACCAATGAAGCAGACTATCTTCAAAAATGACAGCATGTCCTGCCTTTGATGGCAGCGCTACGGAATGTGTTTCACGTATGTTTTTCTTGTACTCCCGACAAAACAGATTGTTATTGGAAGGATAGTCGATGATCTCTGGAAATATTTTATGACTTTCCGGCACCACACAAAGGGTTCCGTTGGACATATTTGTATCAAGTAATGGACACCAGAGGTCGATAACCCACTGTTTTGGATCTTCAACAACGGTGGGATGATAGTGTATATCAAACCAACCACCCATTGGAGCCTTGACAAAAATACCGCAATAAAGAACGCGGTAGTTGTCAAATAACTCCTCAATTCGAGGGGTCAAAATACGCTGAATTAATTTAGGTCCAATAGCACGGACGTCCTCAGATTTATCTGTGTAAC
The DNA here is from genome assembly GCA_903957405.1 of uncultured bacterium. GTDB lineage: Bacteria > Bacteroidota > Bacteroidia > Chitinophagales > Chitinophagaceae > Pollutibacter. The sequence goes on from CAJBPC010000314.1 coordinate 1,376, forward strand.
TGTTCGTTACGTAGGACTGGGAGAAATCGTCTTGTTGGAGGTTGAACCGGCTTTCGGGAAAAGCTTTTTTTGTCTCTTCAAGTAAATAAGCGACTTCCGATTCTGAAAGAAGAGGTTGCTGAATATACCCTCTTTTGACTAGCAAATTGTTTAAAACCTGGTTTCGAATGATTTGACGCATGGGGTAGTGAATGAGTATGGATTAAATATAATTATGTGAGCAGGACTGTATTTTTCAAAAACATTTTTTCGGTTCAATTCAAATCATAGCAGCATAGCATCTCTGATCGCATTTGATTTTTCCAATCTATGCTTGAATTCATCGAAGGTATATGTTGGATTCCTATTCGGGAGCACCTTGATCAGTCTAAGGTTGTCACGCCACGTGGAAGGGGGCCGTTCAATAAAAAAACGATCGGTCACTTCATACATCTCGAAAAATTCTGGTTTAATTGGGTCGAGATAGACATACACAGCTGTTGCTTCCCTCGGAATACAGGTGCAATGTATGGCGTAACGGGGTGAATCGGCCATGTTTTGTGGGGACCAGTGGAGCAGACTATCTTCAAAAAGGACAGCTTCTCCTGCCTTCGCCGGTATCGCAACAGAATACTTTGTTCGAATCTCCTCGGAATAGGTGTGATAGAATGGAGGCTCCTGAGGTGACAAATCAATGACACTTGGAAAGATTCGGTGACTTTCAGGTACTGCACAAAAGGTACCGTTGAAAAATTCCGTATCCTGCAACGGACACCAAATATCGATCACCCAGTGCCTGGGATCTTCGACAACGGTTGGATGGTAGTGCAGATCGAGCCATCCACCCTTTGGAGCCTTTACAAACAACCCGCAGGAAAGGATACGATAATCATTCAGAAGGTGGTCAATCTTAGGAGACAGGATTTTCCTGACAACATCGAAAATGTGTTCCCTTACAGTTACGCCATCGTGTGTATAGCTCGTCGTTATATCAGCATGCGAGGCTTCGTGTCCATTGGGTAGAAACGCACGCTCGGGATAGTATTTGTACACCTCATCCAAAAGGCATAGGATTTCCGAATCTGATAAAAGCTGATGGCGGACATAGCCTTTGTCGTTAAGATGACGATTTTGAGCCGGATCAAGCATTATATTTTCCATGACAGCACTTAGGGATTCAAATTAAGTTCCTGGAGTAAATCTGTTGACGAATTACATTCTCGCGCACAAGCAATTTAATGGAATTTTGTTTGGATATTGAACGCTTGATATTATCGACTACCTCCGGACATAGCTTATTGATTTCACCAAGCATGTAAAGTATTTCCGATCCTGACAGCATTGGCACCTGAATAAATCCAGTATCCATAAACTGCTTCTGTAATTCCATATCAGCGAATAAGCGATTCATTTAGCGTTATTATGGGTTCAATAAATAGGGTACATTTTCACCACTTTACTTTTGGGTTGGTTCATCGGATCGTTCAGAGGATGTTAGATACATATGGCTTGTAAAAAAGATCTTTGAGGAAATGGATTTTGCAATATTGCTATGATAGCCAGCTTCTCCGGGGACCTGAAAGTCTAAGGGCTTATCTGACCAGCCAAGGTTCCATAGAGAAAATGAGGTGATTTCATCGATCAAACACAGTTTTACCAGATAGCTGCCAGGTAGCAAGGGCAACGAAGGGACCACCATGGTAAGTTTTTGCATACCCGATGTTAAAACCACAACATCACTGATGGATACTGCGATTGCTTGGGAACCCTGCGGAGAAAAAAAGGCTGCTAGCCCGTTCAGCCTGACTGAAGATCGGTGGGCGTGCAAGGTGAATGTTATTGTTGCTGATCCATGATTTGCCCCAGGGGAAGGTGGCTGATAAGAAATAGCCGTACGCTGAACTTCAAACAGGGGGCGATCGTCGGCATCATTTGGATCGGGAGTCGTTTGGAATGGCAATTGGCCCTTAGTGTACAGCGTCTGGTCTACGGTTGAAGTCAATTCAGCGCCACGTAGGACAAGATCTATGGCACTCACCATCGAACCGTCGAATTGAATGCAGCCCTTATCGAGGATGATTCCCCGCTGGCAGGACGCCTGCATTTGGAAGGGGTTGTGACCAACATATACTACGGCTCCACCGTTTTGGCGAAAGTTTTCCACCAGTCGCAGGCATTTATTTTGAAACGACAAATCGCCTACGGCCAGCACCTCATCTACCAGCAATAGGTCAGGGTCGCCGTGAACCGCCACAGCAAACCCCAAACGCGCACGCATGCCGGTGCTGTAGTGTTGGACCGGACTATCAATAAAATCCCCCAGATCGGCAAAGGCAAGGATGTCGTCCATTTGGCGATTTAACAACCCCGGGCTGTAGCCGTGTAGCAGGGCCTGGAGACGGATATTTTCCCGACCCGATAGATTGGGGGCGAAAGCTGATCCCAATTCAACGATCGCCCCAATACGTCCTCTGACGCGTATGTGTCCGATAGTAGGACGGTATATTCCAGCAATCAACTTCAGCAGGGTGCTTTTGCCAGCGCCATTATTCCCCATGATTCCCAAAGACTCACCTTCCTTTAGGGTAAAACCGACATCACGCAATGCCCAAAACTCACCGGGTCTGAGCTGTCGGGGTCTATCACCATGGGACGGAATGAGTTGGTGAAAGATATCATAGACTCCATACCGCAAAGCATGCCGCATGCTGCGCGAAAACCGCTGGCTTACCCCCTTTATCTCAAGTATACATTTTTCAGTCATCAGCTAACTCTTTCTGCAATATGGGTTCGGGCAAGTCGTAAAAATCCTAATGCTAAAATAGCCAATACAACGGCCGTCAAACTCGACATGATGGCATGTACGGGCATTGAAACCTTGCCTGTCAAAAGAGTCTCACGGGCAGTAACCAACAGCACGGCCACAGGGTTCCACTCCACTACCAGCAGGCCTATTCCCTCTGTGGGCGTGGGATACACTATCGGAACAAGGAAAAACAAGAGCTGCATGCCCAACACGATACCTTGTCCGATGTCCTCATACAGTAAACCAATGGGGGCTGCCAGCAGGCCAATCCCGCTGCCCAACAATAGCAGGAATGCTATCAAAGGCAGCGAGGATAAGATGGACATTAGGCTTCCTAAACCGGTGAGCCTCAGCACCACTATGAGCACACACATGCTGATGGCAAACTCAACGAAGCTTTCAGCCCAAGCCGCAAGTACGATTGCCTCCCATGGGAATTGATATTTACTGAACAGGTGTCGAGAGGCGGAAAGTTGGGCGAGGGAGCAATTGAGTTGTCGGGAAAACCCCTGCCAGAGAAACACCCCTGTGACGACATAGGGCCCGTAGGGAATGCTGGCCTCCTGAATTTGGAAATTGCCCGTGCGTTTCAAAAAAATCCATACACCGGCCAACACGAGAGGGGACAGGATCAACCATAGATAACCCAATAGGCTGTTTCGATAGCGGGCCATCATGTTGCGGACAAATAGCTCCCGGCTCAGTCGAAATGTGATCGCGATTCCCAGATTGTTCATATGCCTAATTGTTCACATGGCAGAATGTTTGCCAAACAAAGCGTCAATGATTGAGTACTTTACATATTTTACTTAAACGAAACTTGACCGATCAATTCGTCACCTTAAAGAAATTGACATTTCTTTCCCGCATTTCCCTTACCTTCTGATATTTCTCCAAAAAGCCATCTATGTAAATGTTTTCGTTATACCTCTGGAGGGCTATTTCTCTTGCTTTTGTCCCCATCCTTTCTGCCCAATCGCGATTCCCTAGTATCTGCAATAACGAAGCAGCCAGGGCTTCAGGATCATTGGGTGGGACTACCAAACCCGTCTCGTTAATTTGAACGAGCT
>CAJBPC010000315.1 GCA_903957405.1 uncultured bacterium
AACAGCATCACGCATCTTCCCTCCGAGGAGGTCAACGACGGGGCGCGACATCACTTTGCCCATGATATCCATGCAGGCCACTTCGACAGCGCTGAAAATATGCACGAGTTTTCGCTGGTCCCAGGGTGCGAGTCCGCGTGCACCGGTGGGGTCGGTTCCGTACCGCTGCTCGAGTCTCCTCCTGATGAGGTTCAGCTGAAACACATCCATCCCGGCAAGGCATTCACCTGCGGATGCCAGCGCTTCGTTGATGGCTGCATTCCCGGGTATCTCGCTCACGCCGGTGATGCCATCATCGGTGACGATCTCCATGACGGTCCGCAGCGCATAAGGGGCATGTAGGCCCGCCGCATTGAGCAGCGGGGGGTCCGTGATAGCGATCGGAGTGACCCTTATCTCCCGGATGCAAGGTCCTTTTCGGGTGGGGATTGTTGGTATACGCATCAGCTTTGTCCGGATAATTGCTCCATGAGGATGGCCAGTGCACTATGATCCGAATCCCCCTCACCGCGGGCGATGAGTGCGTCCATTTGTGCCGCCACCAATGCACAGCCATAGAGTGGCACGGAGTGTTCCCGCCCGGCCTGCAGGGCGAGGTTCATGTCTTTTCGATGCAACCTGACCCGGAAGCCCGGCTTGAAATTCCGGTCGATGATGCGTTTGCCATGCAGGTCCAGGATCCGGCTTTGCGCGAAACCGCCCAAGAGTACTTCCCGCATCTTTTCCAGGTCCACACCGGCCTTCGCCGCCAGGGTGAATGCCTCCGCCACTGCCTGAATGGTCATGCCGACGATCATCTGGTTGCAGACTTTTGTCATCTGCCCCGCACCCGCCTCGCCGATCCGCACGATGTTCTTTCCCATCTTCTCAAAGATCGGCAGCGCTCTCTGGAATGCGGCATCCGCTCCTCCGACCATGATCGACAGCGTTGCGGCATCGGCACCCACCTGTCCGCCGGAGACTGGCGCATCGAGTGATTCGACGCCTTTCTCCTGCAGGACCGAATGCAAGCGCAGCGCCGTATTCGGTGCGATCGATGACATATCGATGAAAAGTGATCCGGCTTTCATGCCGGCAGCCACACCATCGGTTCCAAGCACGACAGCCTCCACATCGGGTGAGTCGGGCAGCATCGTGATGACGACGTCCGACGCATAAGCCAAAGACGTGTAAGAAGGGTAAGCGATGGCCCCGGCATCCACCAGGTCGGCCGCATATTTATTTCCTTCATACACATGCAGGGAATATCCCGCACGAAGCAGGTGCAGCGCCATTGGCCTACCCATGATGCCCAGTCCGATGAATCCTATCTTCTCCATATCTTATATTTATTTTTAAGTTGAGGTCATGCACCCCCTGCAATCGCCTGCAGCATGGCTTTTATGTATCCGTAGCAGAAGGTGAAGGCTTGCTCGTGGCTCTCGGGATCCTCGTGCGTGGGGACGTGGTCGGGCATGACCATATGCTGGTAGCCGACATCCCGAAGGGCCTTCAGGACCGCATAAAAATCCATGTCGCCGTTGTCAGGGTACACTTCCTGGAAGTTATCCCATCCACCCTTGATGTTCCGCAAATGTATGTTGAAGATCTGCTTCCTGTCGCCGAAGTATTTGATGATGGGAAGGATCTCCGTTTTGGGATCTTTAAGCCCCTCGGCGATGGAGCCGATGCAGAAATTAAAGCCGTGATAAGGACTGTTGCTCAGTGCGGCGAAGCGTTTCATGGCGGCGAAAACATCCGGACTGGTCCACCTGGTGATGCCGCGGTACCCGACGTGCGTGGGTGGGTCGGCGATATGGTTGCCCAGGTGTACTTTATATTCCTCCGCCACCGGAACGATGCGGTCGATGAGGTACTTTATCCTTTCGAACATATCGTCTGCCGTCACGATACCCGCCTTGGTGAGGGGTTCGTTGCGCTTGACGGCTTCTTCATACACCCAGGTGCTGTACCGGGCATTTCCCCTTTTCGGGTCAATGGTCTTCCCGGTTCGGAGGACCGGCAGGATGGTGGTGTTGTAATTGAGCAGTTTGACACCGGTCTTTGCTGCGACCATGATCATCTGCTGGACCTGTTCGATCTCCCGGTCTCGTTCCGGACTTTTCCCAAGCATGATGTTCGGGATGATGACATTGTCGATGCCCGCGGATGTCAGCGGCAGGTGGTATGCATCCAAAGCGATGCCGTACTTCTCGCATGCCTCCCGCTTCCGGAGGGAATCCTCGAGGTCCCAGCCCTTTCCGGGGATGTAATTGGGCATGCCTCCGTCGATATTGAAGACCCCATGCCTGGCTTTGAGCTGAAGGTTCCGGTCGGTGGTACCGCCCGTTTGGCATCCCACTTTCATGAGCACCTTCTTGGCAGGAGCGGTGGCCGCGACCTCCGAACGCTCTGCACCCACAACGATATGGCCGGCGGCGGTGGAAAGTACTGCGGCACCGATGGAGCCGCTGGCGATGGTCTTCACAAACCCCCTGCGGGGAAGGTTGTTGCCGCCGGAAGATTCTTTTGATTTATGATTTCCCATGATGAAATATTTTTTGTGTTGGACATATTTTGATCAGACAAGCGGGAAGAGCTTTGCAGCGAGCAGAATGAACAGCAGTCCTGTAACGCCCATCACCACGCCCATTGGGGCATAGGTCTTCAATGCTTCCTTTTCTGTGAGGTTGCTCATCTTGCAGATGATCCAGAAGCCGGGATCATTCATCCATGGCACGAGCTTCGCGCCGCATCCGATGGCCAATCCGATGTACAGGGGATTGTAGTTGAGTCCTCCGTTGGCAGCCATGCCGGCGAGGATGCCCGATGCCGTGATGAGTGCCACGGTGGCCGAACCCTGCGCCGTGCGCACGACCGCCGCTATCAGAAAGGAAAGGGGTATGAGTGCCATCTGGTAGTCACGGGTCATCAATGCGATCTTTGCACTGATGCCTGTCTGCTGGATGACACCGCCGAAAGCCCCGCCGGCACAAGTGATCAGGACGATGACACCGCCACTGACCAGTGCGTTCTGCACGAAAGCGGAGAGGTCGAAGGCGGTCCCTTTCTTCTGACGGACGACGACGAGCAGTGCAAGGATACCTGCCGTGATGAGTGCGATGTTCTTATCCCCGAAGAAATGAATGAATGTCGATAGCCCACTCATGAATCCGGATCTGCCGGAAGCGTCTTCCGAAAGGTTCATGAAGGTATCCGCACATATGAACAGCACGGGCATGACCACGGGCAGCAGCGACAGAAAGAGCGAAGGCAGCTGCGCATCGTCTTTTTCCGCAATCAGGCGGATGTCGGAAATTTTCGCATCAGGGGAATCCCGCACCGGTATCTCCATCCTACGGTTCAGCCATCTTGCGAAGAGGTAGCCGGAAGTTGCTGTGAGGATTCCCAGCAGGCTGCCTGCGACGATCATCAGGCCGATGGGTATCTGCATGGCGCCTGCAAGGAACAATGGTCCGGGCGCAGGCGGCACCAGCGAATTGGCCATCATGGCACCGGCGATGATCGACAGCACGAACAGCAGGTAGTTCTTTCCGTTTCGCAGGGAAATGGCTTTGGCCAGCGGCATCATCAGGAAGATGACCGTATCGAAAAATACGGGTATGCCGATGAAGAAGCTGCTGATGAGAAAAGCCACGGGCGCCTTCTCGATGCCGATGGCTTTGAGGATGGTCCGGATGATCCTTTCCGCAGCGCCGCTCTCCAGCATGCATTTCCCTATGATCGCCGCCATGGCTATGAGGATGCCGATCTTTGCCGCGGTGCTTCCGAACTCTGCAGCGATGCGTTCTCCGATGCTTTTTTTAGACAATTGCAGGGCCGCGGCTGCCGTCGCCCCTTTCGAAACGGCGAACTGCTCGATGGATGCCGCCGGGGTCAGGAAGGCCACCGCAAAAGCCGCCAGCAGCAGTGCCAGGAATGGATGGAGCTTGAGGCCGATGATCCCGCCGACCACCACCACCACGCCCAGCAGCAGGATGAAAATGGGATCTGAAAAAAATACAGGCATAAGGTTGCGATTTAAGATTTGTAGTTGTCCCGGATCTTCTGCAGCCGGGATGCCATCGTGCGCGATCCCTCCGCCACAAATGTGGCGTCAGCACCGCAGGCGATCATCCGTATGCCGAGTTCAAAATAGCGGGCATAATCATCTGGATTGAAGAGCAGGATACCGGTTGCTTTGCCGGCCCTTTCTGCGGCGGCGACGGTGGCGTTGACGGCATCCACGAAGAGCGGATGGTCGAACTGTCCGAAGATGCCAAGGCTCATCGAGAGGTCTGCCGGCCCGATGAACAGTACGTCCACCCCGTCCATGGCGGCGATCTCATCCAGGTGCAGCAGGGCTTCGGGGCTCTCGACTTGCATGACGCCGAGGATCTCATCGTTCGACTGCGCATAGTAGGCATTGAAGTCCTTGCCGAAGCCCGTGGCACGAACCATTTTCGCCACGCCGCGACTGCCATGCGGCGGATATCGGATGCCGTCCACGGCCTCCCGCGCCTGCAAGGCATCATCGATATGCGGGCAGATCACCCCTTCAGCACCCATGTCGAGCACCCGGTGGATCCGTCTTTTGTCATGGCTTTCAACCCTGACAAGTGCGGCCGTGGGAGTGGCCGAGATGGCCTGCAGCTGTGCGATGACGTCCTGCTCTCCGCCGGCACCATGCTCAAGGTCTATCAGCACCCAGTCGAACCCTGCGAGTGCGACGATCTCCGCCGTCACGGCGCTGCCGAGATTCAGCCAGCAGCCGATGACAGCTTCTTTGTTGCGGAGCCTTGCCTTCAATTGTTTCATCCGTTTGTATTTACTTTCGTTTTATTGAGTGCCCTTCAAGCGCATCACTTGACATCCCACCACACGCGGGTGTCCATGACATCGGCACCCTGCCGCTTGATCGCCAACTGTACCTGCTCACTGTTCACATTGAGTTCCGAATCAGGATAGGTGAGCCTGCGGATGAACTGCTCCGTCTTGAGGTCGCGGCCGGGAAACAGGTTCGGCGTAAGCACCGGAAATCCGCTGCGACGGAAGTTCGCGAATGCTTCCGGTCCGTTCAGGAAACACACGACCCAGTACTGCGTATTGATCATCTCCAGGGCCTTGGATGGATTGAAGGGATTTGCGGCCAGGTATGCATCGATGGCGATGGTGGGGATGGTGGTGGTGGTTCCATAACCGGCGAGTTGCTGCATGTGCGCCCTCACGCCATTGGCATAGGCTACAGCAGCATCTCCGGTTGCCCATCCCCTGACGATGGCTTCCGACAGCAGCAGCTGTGTCTGGGCGTATGTGATCAGGAATGTCGGGGCTTGCGGACTGGCCATGCGCGTCCGGTCAAGCTGGCTGTAGTCCCACAGGCTGGCCAGTCCGCTGGCGGTCACCTGCGATGAAATGGTCGTATTGTCATATCCCAGGGGCATGCCGACCTGAACGGCGGGGGTGCGGTTGGCCCTTGCCTCCACCTGGTTGGCACCACTCAGGGCACCGATATATCGGACGGAAATGGCGGTGAGCCGGGGATCGCTTGTCGACTTCAGATGATCTACGAAATCCTTTGCAAGGTAAAAGAAGGCTGACTGTCCTCCGTTGAGCTGGTTGCCGACATCATTGGGGAAGTTCGCATTGTGCCGGATGATGACGTTGTCATCGTTGGAAGTCATGAGCCCGCCTGTCACGGCCTTGGTGACATAGGAAGAAGCAATGGTTGGCTTGACTTTGGAAAGACGCATCGCGGCACGCAAGAGGAGTGCGTTTCCGACTCGTTTCCATTTCGGTATGTCCCCGGCAAAAAGCACTTCACGCGTCACCCTGGTCTTGGTGGCATCCAGTCCCGCGATCGCAGATTCGAGCTCTTTGAGGATATCCGTATAGATCGATTCCTGGCTGTCGTACACGGGCTTGGATGCATCATCAATGAAACCCCTGCCCGCCTGAACATAAGGAATATCCCCGTATGTGTCTGTGAGCAGCATGAACGCATACGCTTTCCAGATCCTGGCGGTGTGGTACAGGTTGACATTCTTCGGATCGTCTTTTGTCTTGTTGATGACATCGATCAGTTCGCGTATCACGCTCCGGTAGTACCTGGTCCAGTTGCCTGAAGCGACGTTCCGGTTATCCTGATTGTAGTTGGCCGCAGACCCCACACCGCTGAACGGGGTGATCATCTGTTTCACGATGGTCGTCTCATAACTCAGATTGCCGTATGTAAGGGAGCTTCCCACGATGGCCGTGTTCAGCTGGAAGGACGGCTCCACATTCGTCAGTGCTACGGGGTTGATGTTCATCTCGTCGAATCCCTTGTCGCAGGACCCTAGCCATAGCATAGCAGACAGGCTGATGATGTATCTGTTTAGAATTTTCATGTTCAGAATTTTTTATGAACCCTTGAGATCAGAATTTCAGGTTCAGGTTGAAACCGATGTTGCGAGTGATGGGCAGGCCGGTCGCTTCGAGACCGATGAGGTTGTCGGAAGGGAAACCAAACTGTTCCGGATGGATGTTGGGGACCCACTTCTTGATGACAAGCACATTGCTGGCCACCGCACTCAGCCGCAAACCCTTTATGAACTTCAGCTTCTGCACATGCCGGGTGAAGTCATACCCCATCGTCAGCTGGCGCAGTTGCCACAGTCCGGCATCATACACGAATTCTTCTGCGATGTTCTGGCTTCGGACAGTCTCGTAGAAAGCCTGTACGCCAGACTTGACGACATTCGTCTGCCCGTTTTGATTCACGCCGTTGCCAACGACAAATCCCTCCGCCCTTCCGGCAAGAGTGGCTTTGTGCAGCCCGTGACGCCAGGCGTTGTGGTTGGTGCCGGAGATCATCTTATGCCCGAGTTTGAAATCGACCAGTGCCGAGAATGTGATGCCCTTGAAGTTGAATGCATTGGTGATGCCTCCTGTCCACACAGGGACCGCACTGCCGAAAGCGATCTGATTGGCGGTACGCAGCGGCCTGCCATTGCCGGCGTCAAAGATCTGCTGGCCTTTGGCATCCCTCTGATATCCGTACCCGTACAACTGGCCAAGCGGCTTACCTACGACCTGCCGGAGCTCGCCGGTGAAGTCCGCCACACCGACGGTGATGATCGTGTCGCCGACACCGCTGCCGAGACTCAGCACTTCCGATTGGTTATAGGCGCCATTCACGTTGAGGTCCCATGTGAAATTTCGTGTCTTCACGGGCCTGACATTGACCATGAACTCAATACCCCGATTGCGGCTTTCGCCGACATTCACAAGCTTGCGCTGGTATCCGGATGCGTCAGATATCTGGGCCTGAAGGATCTGGTCGGAAGAGAGCTTATCATAGTAACTGACTTCAAAGGCGAGTTTTCCGCCGAACATCCGCATCTCCAGTCCGATTTCCTTTTCGGAGACGCGCATAGGCTTCAGGTTCGGATTGGGCACCACGGTCGCATTGATGGATGCGAGGGACTGTGGCGTACCGGCCTGGTTTGGAAACTGCAAAGGGTTGATGAGGTAAAAGAGGCTGTTCGAATACGGCGGAACATCCGTATCACTGCCCACTTCGGCATAGGCCACCCGTAGCTTCCCGTAATCGATCCAGGAAGGCATGGCGTCACGGAACGCATCGGAGAAGATGAAGCTGCCTGTGATGGAAGGATAAAGGATGCTCCTGTTTTCCGGAGACAGTGTGGAGAACCAGTCGTTGCGGACCGTGCCGTTGATGTAGAGATAGCCTTTGTAAGAGAGTTCAGCAGATCCATACACGGAATTCACCTGCCTTTCTGAGACATCATACAGCGGCTGCAAAAGCCTTCCATTGGTGAGCGTGTAAATGCCCCGCGTGTAGAAATCATTCACCAGCACATTGTTCCTGTTGAGTTTCCTTTTCATCTGGTTTCCGCCGGCCATTAGGTCGACGGCGAAATCCCCGAATTTCTTTTTCGCTCCGATCAACAGATCCGAATTCATCTCACGGAACCTGCGTTCATCCTGGATATATTCTCCGTTCACGAATCCGGGAGGCGCAGGTGCCTGTCGCTGGCTTCCGGTCGGGAGGTTGTAATCCTGGGAACGGGAATAGTAATCCTGTCCGATCCGGCCCTGCAGGTACAGCCAGTTGGTGATATCATACCGGGCTGTGAGGTTGCCGAAGAAACGGTCACGCACGATATGGTCGAAACGCGTCAGCGCAAAATAGGGATTGGTCCGGTTGGTGAACCTCGACCAGGAGATTTCATCCCCCACGGCGTTCTGTGCGTTCTGTTTCAAAAGATCCATCGGCATGGAATTCGCCATGTTGAAAAGCACGACCGGGCTGTAATCCTGCTCCCCGATATTCGGAGGGTTATTTCTTACTTCATTGGAGTAGCTCACATTGCCCGACACGGTCAGTTTCTTGGCAAAGGTCTGTGTGAATCCGATGTTTACATTCTTGCGGTTGAAATCAGAACCGGGAAGAATGGCCGTCGACTGCATATTCGAGAGCGAGAGGCTGAAGCCTCCGAATTCTCCACCGGAAGAAAGCGTCACGGAATTTGTCAGGCTGTTGCCCTGCCGGTAATATTGTTTGATCTGGTTTCGCTGCGGTTCATAGGGCACTTCGACGTTGTCGAAAAGGATCTGCTTCATGCCCGGCTGGAATTTTTCACCGAAACTCCACTGGCCCGAGGTGGGAAAAGGGGTAGTGGGCCTGACGCCATTCTCCCCCTGTCCGTACTCATATTGATAATCGGTATAATCGATCAGCGTCTCGTTGGAATAATTCGAATTCACATCGATGCCGATGCCCGTGCCTTTTCCTCTCGTCTTGGTGGTGATCATGATCACCCCGTCTTTCGCACGGGAGCCATAGAGTGCCGACGCCGCGGCACCCTTCAGCACCGTCATGGATTCGATGTTGTCAGGATCGATGCTGCTCAGTCCATCTCCACCGTCGGATGTCCGGTTGCTGCCCCTTGCTGACACATCCCCCCGGGCGCCGAAATTCGTATTGTCGACCGGCACTCCGTTTATGACGATGAGCGGAGAGTTGTTGCCGCCGAAGGATGACTGCCCTCGGATGCGGATCTTGGAAGTGCCGGCGGGACCGGAACCCAATGACGTGATGTTCACACCCGCGATCTTTCCTTCCAATGCATTCATGAAGCTGGAAGTGCGGTTCACCGTCAGCTGATCGGAGTTGACGGAGGAAGTGGCATAGCCCAGGCTCTTGGCCTCCCGTTTGATGCCCAGTGCTGTGACGACGACCGCCTGCATGTTCGATGATGCCTCTGTGAGTGCGACGATGACATTGCCACTGCCACTGAGCTTCACTTCCTTTGATACGAATCCGATGGAGGTGAATACAAGCGTGCCGCGGGCATCTTCCAACTCCAGGGTGAATGCCCCATCCTTGTCCGTGGTGGTACCGGTCGTTGTGCCCTTCAGTACGACACTGACATTGGCCAGCGGAATGCCGTTGGCATCTGTCACTTTGCCGGAGATCGGAATGGCGGAAACAGGCGGCGGCATCGCTTCCGGCAACGCAACGCCGATATTTCTTTCCTTCACGATGATGTGATGTTCAAGGATGCTGGCAGAAAGTGGCTGATGGTCGAAACATTCCAAAAGCGCCTCTTCAAGAGGAGCGTTATGCAGGGAGACGGAGACCTTCCCGGCCTTCTCCATCACGCTTTTGGTGTACACAAAAGTATAACCGGTCTGCTTGGTGATGATCTTGAAAATATCCTCCAATGATGCATCCTTTTTTCTGATG